>CAMOLV010000012.1 GCA_946619045.1 uncultured Coriobacteriales bacterium
TGCTCTACCAACTGAGCTACCCAGCCGCGGTTAGCCTATTCACTATACCAAACTGCGCGGGTAAAGCAAGCGTAAAGTTTGACACTTTCCAATCCGAATCGCAGAGTGCCTAGAACACGACCGCGAAGTCCGCCTCGCCCTCTATGAGCGGGATGTCCTCCTTCTCGTCGATGATGACATGGGTCGCGAAGCGGTAATTGGAGAAATAATCGGTGAGCTTGGTGAAGAACGCCGCGATATCCGCGCCCTCCCCTTGGAGCTCGAGGGAGACGCTCCCGTCGTATTCGTTGCGGACCCAGCCCGTGAGGCCGAGCTCGCGGGCGATCTCGCGGCAGGTCCAACGGAAGCCGACGCCCTGGACGGTTCCCGTGAAACGGGCCGCCACGCGCCTGCTCGTGTCGGAGAGCGGTTTTACCGAGCGGTATTCCTGTTTGAAGAACCTCATGCACTCCCCCGTCGCCCGCAATGTGATGAAGGTATCCAACTCCCATGGTAACCGCAGGCAGCCCCGTCGGTGCGGTATCATGTGGACTCGAAACGCATCTTCGCATGAAAGGCACCGCTATGGCAAACCTCACCCGTAGAAGCTTCCTCGCCGGCCTCATGGGCTCGACGGCATTTCTCGCAGCATGCGCTCCCGCAGACGAGGGCATGACCGCCACGACCGCAGATGAGACGCCCGCGGACGAGTCCGCCTCGGAACAGGGCGAGGCCGCCCCGGTCAGCGAGATCTCGGGCATCCACCATGCGACGATCGAGGTCGAGGACTACGGCACCATCGAAATCGCCCTCAACGCCGACGTGGCGCCCATCACCGTGGCGAACTTCATGTCGCTCGCACAGGACGGCTTCTACGACGGCCTCACCTTCCACCGCATCATAGACGGCTTCATGATCCAGGGCGGAGACCCGCTCGGCAACGGCACCGGCGGCTCCAGCCAGACCATCGTGGGCGAGTTCTCCGCCAACGGCTACGAGAACAACCTCACGCATGTGCGCGGCGTCATCTCGATGGCGCGCTCGAACGATTTCAACAGCGCCTCGTCGCAGTTCTTCATCGTGCAGACCACGAGCCACTTCCTCGACGGGCAGTACGCCGCGTTCGGCACCGTGACGAGCGGCATGGAGATCGTCGACGCCATCTGCAAGGACACGCCCGTCGAGGACGACAACGGCACGGTGCTGCCCGAGAACCAGCCCCGTATCGCGAAGATCACCATCGTCGATTAGGGGCACCGCGCCTCCTGCGTCCCTGCCGCTTGCAGGAGATGGCGGATGGAGCGCGCAAGCACGCCCCGGGCACATGGTATGGTAGAGGGGCAACGTTGACGGCACCCGCTTCATAAGGAGGGTTACCGCATGATTTGCACGAGCTGCGGCCGCACGGTCGAGGAAGGCATGGCGTTCTGCCCGCACTGCGGAGCAGCCGTCATCCAGCCCTTCATGACCGAAGAGGATAAGGCCCGCGAGGATGCGGAGGCGGAAGCCGCCCTCAAATCGCTCGACGAGATCAAGAAGACCGTCGCCAAGCCGATCGCGGTTCCGCAGGCAACCGCGACCGCACCCATCAGCATCGTTGCGCCGAAGCGCGATTTCAGCTCGCGTCGCCGGGATTCGCGTGTCGGCCAGGTCGTCATCGGGCTGCTCGCGGTCCTCGCGCTCGCCGTCATGCTGTTCGTGGTCCTCCCGCGCTTCGTCAAGCATTATCCCTCGTGGACGCCCACGATCGCCGAGAAGGACCCCGACGAGACCTCCGCCCCCATCGGAGAGATCCCCACCATCGACGAGCTCTCGGGGCAGGATGACCCCAATCTCGAGCCGGCCATCATCGCCTACGATGCGTACGAGGATCCCGAGAAGGACAAGGACGCGGAGAGCAGCGAGGGCGATTCGGGCTCGCGGAAGAGCATGAACGGGTACGTCCTGCCCGACAGCGACACCCATCTCTACACGGAGGAGGAGCTCGAGGGCTACACCGAATGGGAGCTCGAGATCGCCCGCAACGAGATCTACGCACGCCATGGGCGCGGGTTCAACGATTCGACGCTGCAATCCTACTTCGACGCCCAGGAATGGTACGAGCGTAAATACTCCCCCGAGGAGTTCGACGCCCAGGCCGGCATCCTGAACGAAACCGAGCTCGCCAACGTCGCGACCATCGGCAAGGTCGAGGAAAGCCTCTAAGGCGATCCCGGGAAAAGCTATCTCGCAGAGCGCTTGCGCGCTAGAAGGCGCCGCCGCCTCCGCCGCCGCCTCCGCCGAAGCCGCCGCCTCCGCCGCCGGAGAAGCCGCCTCCGCCACCGCCGCCCGAACTCCAGCTGGAGCCCGCCTCGGACGCCACGGAGACGCTGTGGGCGGTCGAGACTGCGCTTGAGACGGCGCTCGCGGGGCTCATCCTCGAGCTGGAGGACGAGACGTAGTACCAGCCATAGGTGGAGCTCAGGTAATCATCGTGGAGGACCTCGGGAAGCACCGTCTCGAGCTGCTCGATGACCTCCTCGGCGACGCCCAGCACGACGGCCATGACGAGCAGGCGGTTCCAGAGCACCACGTCGGTGGGAACGGCCTCGTTCAGGCGCGTGAAGTCCTTGAGCCAGTTCCTGAGGGCCTTGAGCTTCGCCCGCACCTCGCGTCCCTCTTCGTTGACCCATGCGCTTCCGACGAAGAAGCTGAAGACCGAGAACACGCCTGCAAGGATCAGCGCAGCGGCGATGACGAAGACGATGGGGAACGGTGTGCCGAAGACGATGCTGACGAAGATGAACACGACCGCCAGGATGAAGTCGATCGACCCGAATGCGACGAGCCTGCCCACGGGCATCTCGACGGTCTTGCGGCCCTGCTCGAACCTGTTGGCGTACTCGCTGTTGACCGCAGCCTCCCACGCGTCGTATCCGCGCTCGTACGAGGACGAGTGCTCCTGCGCGTACTTCTCGATGCTCGAGAAGTACATCGGCGGGTAGGTTCCCGGCCTGTAATCCTCCTCGGCCATGGAGAGCGCGACCTTCTCGAACATGAGGTCGAAGGCCTTGCGGTCGATGCGCCCGCCCGCACGCTGCTCGTGGGTCGACTCGGGCAGATCCGAGATGGTCTTGTTGCCTGCGACAAGACGGTAGTCGTCGTCGATCTTCGAGCCGAAGAGGCCGTCGCGCTTGATCTTCACGTGCTGGAGCGCGATGACGCCCCTGTCGGTCAGGTCCATGAGCGTCGCGGTGAACAGCTCGGGCGTGACCTTGCCGTCGTGGTAGAGCTCGCCGAGCACGGCCGGATGGTCTGCGGTGGGGACATCGCGGAAATACTTGTCGTCGAACTGGGGCTTCGTGGCCTTCTTGTAGTCGATGCACTTCTTGATCGCATAAACGGCGGTTCCCACCGCGACGAGGGCGGATACCGCCATCGACCCGTAGTAGGCGATCCGCGCATAGAGGCGCGACCTGTTGGCCTTATCGGCCTCCGCCTGCTCCTCCTCGAGGATCGACTCGAGCACGGAGTCCGACCCCTTGGGGGCATCGGGAAGCCACGACTCGGGGAAGGTCACGCGCGCCTCGGCGAATTCCGACGACCCGACCCCGGGAACCGAGTAGACGATGTCGTCGCCCACGAAGGCGAGCGAGGCATCGATCGGCCCGTGGCCCCATGCGCGGACGGTGTCCTCGGGTATGACCGACTCCCCCGCAGGTACCGGGAGATGGACGGTGCAGGAGACGTTCTGCGACTCCTGGTCCCAGCCCTCGGTCACGAACTGCCAATAGAGCTCCGAGACGTCCGCATGGCGCGAGACGACGTCGTTCAGACGGTACGTGATGAAGAAATGCGCCTCCTCATCGGAGTGGCGGGCGTAGATCTTCAGGCGAAGGCTATAGCCGAGGTCCTCGATCGAGTAGGTGTTGTTGTCGCCGGAGCTCGAGAGCTCGTAGACGATCTTCTCGCCTCCGACGATCTCGCCCGCCTCGACCACGTCGACCGAGACGTAGCGTCCTTGGAACTCGCCCTGCGGGAGATTCCAGTACACGCCGTTGAAGCTTCCGTCGAACTCGAAGATGCGCTCCTCGCGCACATCCATCGAGCCATCGGTTCCCACGGTCGCATCGATATCCGTCTGAACCATCTCGTATTCGCGGGCGAATGCGGGGACCGAGAGCATGAGGCTCACGGCGATCATGAGGATGCTCGCGAAGAACAGGCTCGAGAAACGTACGATGCGCGTACGGCGGTTTTTCATTGCGCCACCTCCAGGCGGATGCGTGCTGCGCCGAAATGCTAGTACAAGGATACCCCATGGCAGGATGCTCCTTGCACGATCGGGATGACAGGCACGCATCCGCCCGCCAGATGGAATCCTGCTCAGGAGACGACCGTGAGCCTCGTCCCGCAGATGTCGAAGCTCTCGCCCACGCGCACGAGGGCCGTCTCCCCCACCTCGCGTCCTTTGAAGAGGATGGGGTTGGTCGCCCCCAGGTTCTCCACGATGGCTCCCCCGCTCAACGGGATGACGCGGGCATGCCGCTTCGACACCGCGCGCGATTTGAGAACCACGTCGGATAGGGCGTCGCGTCCGATGACGAGACCGTCTTTGGGAATCTCGATGGTCGCCAGCGCATCGCCCGTGGAGATGCGCAGCTTGAGGTCCGCATTTTCCCGTACAGCGGAAAGATCCCCATCCAGCTCCACCTCGTCGAGGTCGGGAAAACGGCCATCTTGGTCCACCGCCCTCGCCGATGCCTCCTCGAACGAGTAGAGGCATCCATAGCAGACATCCATATCGTCGAACAGCTCCTGACCGCACTGGGGACAGGTCTTCGTTCCATATAGCTCCATCTCGATCCTCCGATCTAACAGGCGAGGCCGCACAGGCTCACGCGCTCCCCCGCCTCGAACCACGGGCTGTCGGCGGCAGGTCGTTCGAGGGTCAGGAACGCGTCCGGGTTCGATGCGCGCCTATTGGGCTCGAGCGACCGGACGGCATCGACGACCCTCCCCTGCTCGTCGACGAAGGCGATGTCTATGGGGTAGCCCATCGCATAGGTATGGATCGATCGGCATCGCATGAGCGCGACGGGCTCCGCATCCCCCTCGGTTCCCAAAAGGCCCTTGAGCCGCTTGAACCACGTGTTGAGCACCTTGAAGGCGATCGCCTCGTGCGGTCGCGAATCTGCAGCCAAGCTGACGGAGAACATCACAGCACCACCCCCGGTCTGAATCGGTCTACGGTCAACGTCCTCGTGTGGACGATCTCGAACGGAGCATCCATGACGATCCCGGCTATGGACAGATGCTGCGGCCATGGCGCATAGCGCATCGTGCAGGTGAACTGGACGAGATGGGGGCTCATGCTCACCAGGGCGCTCGTCGGCGACGAGACCGAGGAGGCGGACACCGAGATCTCGACCGCTCGGCCAGACCCCATCGTCTCCTCCAAAGCGGACTCGATGGCCGATACGGCGCTCAGGTCGCTCTGGACGCCAGTGGGCGATACCCCGTGCGCGATGACGGCATCCATGCTCGCCCTGTCGAATTCCGCACAGCATCCGAGGAAGGCCATGATGTCGGCGATGACGACGGCGATGACGAGCACGACCGGGAGCACCACGGCCAGCTCGACGCTCATCTGCCCCGATTCTGCCTGGATCGTCTTGGCCATGGCGCACCTCATGGCCCGCCTGCCAGCTCTGCCAGATCGACTTCGAGGGGTATCGTCATCCCCGTGCCCGGGATGGTGAGCTCGGCGATCGTGATCTTGGAGTCCGGCAGACCCTCGATGTAGGCAGCGCCGAGGGCACGCAGCAGCGATGCCGTATCGGGCGAGGGCCCGAGCGATGCGAGGATGCCCTGCACGCGGGCAACCCCGCCCAACCCTGCGCGCTCGAACACGCCGGAAGTCGAGACGAGCACCGGCTTGAGCATGCGGATATCGGCAGGCTCGATACCCGCTTCGCGCACCAGGCTCCGAACCGTCTCCTTAATCCACGACCCGGCAGCCGATCCGGTCAGCCCGTCGATTCGGTCGAGGAACCCCGACGCCTCGGCAGCCAGACCGTCGTACGCCGCGCCATATGATGCGACCAACGAGCCCCAGAGGGCTCCCGCATCGCCGAGCACGCCGAAGAGCGCAGGATTCTGCTCGACCATCCCATCGAAGAGGTGCGCGAGCACGGAATCGCCATCGGCCGAATCGTCCGGTGCCAGCATGGCGGCCGAGATCGCCATGCCCGCGGGAAGCGAGGCGGGATCGAGGAACGACGCTCCGAGCCGCTCGGGCACGAATTCGCCATCCGTACGGCCGACGATCGCAACGCACCCCCAAGCGCCCGGAGGGACGATCTTGGCCCGCGGGACGCCGAGCGAATCGAGCGCCTTTTCGAAGGCGTCAGCTCCTTCCCCGGCGATCTCCCCGAGCTCCCTCTCAGCCGCCGCGCGTTCGTCCCGCGCAGCCTCGTAATCGCGCGAGGCGAGCACCACGTCGCGCCAGTAATGCTCGAAACCGTTGTCGATGCTCGTCGACGCAGCCGCGACCCTGCCCATATCGGTGGCATCCATCTGGCATTGCGTGCAGCTGCCGACGCTCCCCGAATCGATATCGCAGAGCGCTGCGAACCCGGCTGCAGCCCCCGAAGCACCGGGACAGGCGAGCGTCGCGTGGAGCACGCGGCCCTCCGGCTCCTGCGTGCAGGGCCAGCGCGGTTCGGTATAGAGCACGGTTTCCTTGGTTTCCGCCGTATTGTGGGGAAGCTCCGGCAGATAGAGATCGACGCCGCCGTCGGGCAGCTCGCGATAATAGCCTCCCGCGAGCTGGCGGACGGCGTAGTCGTAGAACGCCTTGCGCGCGCACGAGTCGACGAGCGATTCGAGGCTGCCGTCCTCGGGAACATCGCACGCGCGCCGCACGGGATAATAGGCGCGCGCCCTCATAAGCGCGGCGCCGAAGGTCCAGGCGGTATACACGGCATAATCGGGATTTGCGGACGGAGCGAGCCCTGCGAGCGTCGCAGCACGTTCGCGCATGCAGCGCGGCCTGTCCCCGCAGTCCGCCATCCATCCGCGCATGAGCGCCTCATCCTCCCGCTTTGCGGCCTCTTCGACGTGTTCGGCCTCCTTCTGAAGGTTCTCCGCAGCATCCTCCAACCCCTCCGAGTCGACCTCGGTATCGAGTGACGAGAAGTCCGATCTTCCCTCGAGGGGAAACGGCACGGCCACGCCGGCGTACCCGATGCCGGAGTCCTCGTTCGCCTCGACGACCGCGATGGAGTTGAGCATGACAAGCGCCGGGACCGCAGCCTCGAGCTTCGATAGGCCCGAGACGGCGCTTCGGGCGAACGATGAGCGTGCATCGAGCATCGACGATCCCAGGTCGATCATCTCCCCTGCAGCTTCGCCGGCGCCGGGAATGCACGAGAGCACCAAGGCGCATGCACAGGTCAGAAGGCCTGCGACGCCCATCGTGAGAATCATCGCATCGCAGACCTGGGCGCAGGTGGCGTAGCGGGCGACCACGTTCGACCCGGCCATGGCGCAGGCATCGGCGACCTCCTGGACCTCCGCGGCACGCGAGAGGCCCCACTGCACCCTTCCTGCGAAGAGCGCGAGCGTGACGCTCAAAAGCAGGGCTATCGCCATGGCGACCGTCGTATAGCCTCCCCGATCGTCGATGAACAGTCCCATCGGCTCGATGGAATCAGCTCTCCCAAACATCGGACCAATCATTCTCCCCGCCTTCCAGCCATGAGGGGCGCAACCGTATCGAATAGCTCGCGGATATGACCACGCCTTGGGCATCATGCTCGAGCACCAGCCCTGCGAGCAGTCCGAATAGGGGCAGCGGGCGCGCATGCCCCGAGATCGAGACCGCTGCATCCGAGCCGCTGCCGACGATGTCGATCTCCCAATCGTCCTCGCCGCCCGTATGGAACAGCGCGGCATCGGGGACCGCCCTGAGCCTGCGGAGGCAGAAAGACCGGCAGGTTTCGGCCCCTCCCTCCGCGGTCACGAGCAGACGCGCCGTCTCGGCAGCTGCCTGCATCATGATCATCCGCGTGAAGAGGATGCAGGCGGGCTGCAGGAGCATCCCCAGCACCACCAGCAGCGTGGGAAGCAGGAACGCCGCCTCCACGCTCGCCTGCCCGCTGCTTCCCGCACCCCTCGCCCCCGGCATCTAGAACACCGCCATATCCTGCATGCGGCCCAGAGGGTCGTCCTCCATGAGCACATGCGCGGACCCCGCATAGGCGGATTCGAAGACCGCAGGTTCCCGGAGGAAGGCGACGAGGGCGCCCATCGCGACGATGCTCGCGAGCAATGCGAACATGACGAGCGCGTACTCGAGCGTGGCCTGCCCGGTACCCGAGCGCATAACAGGCCTCATCCGCACCACCTCACGGCTCCGCTTCGAATCTGACGGTCTGGACCGAGCTCGTGCCATCCCCCGCATCCCTGACGATGAGGATCTCCACCCAACCATCGCCATGGGCGATGCATCCCCAGGCGTTCCCGAACAGGTCGAGATACCCGGGGCATTCGATCGAGCGAGCTCCCGATTCCCGGTAGCGCCCGATACGCACCGCCGCCTCCTGCTCGATGGGCAGGCGGGAGAACTCGACGGAATCCATCCTCCCGACGCCGCCTGCGGGAGAGCCCGTCGAGGCCAAGCCATCGATATCCAGGCAGAGCCCGTCAACCGGGGGTTCCCTGCGCAGCAGGAAGGCCCCGACTCCCAGCGCCAAAGCGCATGCTGCGACTCCTACAGCGAGTTGATGCCGTCCGCGATGGCAGCCCATAGCTCACCGACCTTCTCCCTGAATGCCAAGATCGCGAGAATCGCGATGACGACCAGAACGCCGACGAGGATGGCGTATTCCGTCGTCCCCTGCCCCGATTCGTCCCTTACGAGACCCCTCCAACGGATCAGCGGTTCTCGGCAGCCCATCTTTCTCTCCTTTCCTCGGGTTCCATCTCAGAAACTGTTGAACGCCGGGCCCATGAGGGGCCCGAGTATTGCCAGAAGCATGGCGGGCACGATGAGGGTGCCCAGCGGGATGAGCATCTTGACCGGCACCTTCTCGATCTCCTCCTCCACATGCGAGCGGTGCTCGTCCCTGATGGCCTGGGCCTGATGCTCGAGCACATCCGCAAGCGGGGATCCGAACGCGAGGGCTTCGGTGACGGCCGATGCGAAGCGCTGGAGCGCATCCACGTCGAGCTCCTCGGCAAGATGCGCAAGGGCTTCGGAACGCGTGGACAACCCGATGCGCCACGATGCCATCGCCTCCGAAAGCGATGCCGAGAGGTCGTTGCGATACCGCGAGCAATACAGTTCGAGCGAGGCATCGAAGGAGAGGCCTGCGGTGAGGCCGAGCGTCAGCACGTCCAGGAGGACGGGAAGATGGACGAGGCACGACCTTCGCCGCTCGCGGAGCGACTCCCGCCTCCGATATGCGGCGAAGGGCCCGATGGTCCCCAAACGGCCCAAGGCGGCGGAGAGCCCTTCCAGGACGGGCACGCCGCCGTATGGCGCCGGGAATGCGCACAGCACCGAGAGGAATGCGAGGACGGAGGCGAAAACGGCGGACAGCATCAGATGATCCCCTTCGAAAGCGTTCTGACGATGATCACGGCGGCGGCATCCATGCAGGCGGCAAGGAGGAGCGACATGATGCCCGCGGGCGTTGCGATCCCCGCCTGGAAATCCGGCGAGATCATCAGGAGCATGCAGACGAGCAGCGCAGGCAGAAGGCATACGATTCGCACGGAGAGCCTGACCTGGGCGGTCTTCACAGCCAGCATCCGCTCGAGCTCCCCCGCACGTTCGACGAGCGCGGCGGATCGCATGAACAGGCCGTGCAGCGGGCTTCCCGTCTGGTGGGAGATGGCCAGGGCGCTCGAGAGAAGGCCGATCCCCGGAGAATCGAGCTCGCGCACGAGCTGCGCAAGCGCGTCCTCATAGGAGTCTCCGCACGTCAGCTTCAACGAGCAGCGGGCGAATGCGCGCGAAGCCTCGCCATCGCCCCGCGAGCCCACATAGGCGATTGCCTGCGAGAGCGTGAGCCCGGATCCCAGCGAGATCGCGAGCGATCTGAACACCGCAGGCATCTCCTCCGAGAGGGCCCGGTCGCGGGCCTTCTTCCTGCGCGACGATCGGATGCGCATCGCCGCCGCAGCGCATGCGAGCCCCACGGCAGAGCCAGCCGGGGAGCCTGCGAGCACCGCGCCCGCGAGCATGGAGAGGAGCACGAGGGCAAGAAGCACCGCCGCCGTCTCCTGCCGGGTCGGCGCGAATCCCTTGCCGACCAGGTAGATGCGCATATCTTCGACGCAGCGCGAGGAAGCCTCATGCTCGAGGAGGAAGGCGATGCAGGGAGCCTGCGATGCGGACCTGACCGTTCTGCCCAGGGCATACGACAGCCTTCTGAGATAACACCGTGCGAAACCCCGCGATGTCCCATGCCCGTCGATGAGCAGCGAGACCGCAAGTGCGGCCGCCACCGATGCCGCTATGGGATAAGCGCCTCCCATCGTCCCACCTCCTCCGCAGACACGATTCCGGCCTCGATGGCGCCCTCGGCGAACGAGGGGACGCGGACCAGCGTCCACGAGTCCGAGAGATGGTCGAAGCAGACGCACTCGACGAGCTGGACCCGCCCGTTCTCGGAGCGTACGACCTCGGACATCGCGCCGATGCGGCGGGAGCCGTCCGAACGTCTGAACGACATGACCATGAGGTCGAGCGCCGTCGCGATCTGCTCCTCGATCAGCTCGGGCGGAAGGTTCATCCCGAAGCGCGCCATGAGGATGAGCCGTGTGATCGCCTCGCGCGCATCTCCTGCGTGGAGCGTGGTGAGCGAGCCCGGATGCCCCGTGTTCATGGCGTTGAGCATATCGATCGCCTCCTCCCCGCGGACCTCGCCCACGACGATGCGGTCCGGCCTCATGCGCAGGGCGTTCTTCACCAGATCCCTGATGGTGACCTCCCCCGTGCCCTCGATCGACGCGTCGCGCGCCTCGAGCGGGACGACATGGGGATGCGAGTCGAACTTGAGCTCGCAGGAATCCTCGATGGTCACGATGCGCTCTCCATGGTCGATCTCGCATGAGAGCGCGTTGAGCAAGGTGGTCTTGCCCGACCCCGTCCCGCCGGCCACCGCGATGCTCTGCCGAGCCTTGACCGCGCACGAGAGGATGGCCGCATACCAATCCGGGAGCGCGCCGAGCTCCAAGAGCCGCGAGAGGGATGTGATGCGGCCCGAGAACTTCCTGATGCTCACGGCGGGCCCATGCGGGGCTACGGGGGCGACGATGGCGTTCACGCGGTCGCCGTTGGCGAGGCGCGCGTTGACGATGGGGCTGCTCTTGTCGAGGCGCCTGCCCAGCGGCGCGAGGATCCGGTCGAGGACGACCATGACCTGCTCCTCGGAATCGAAGGTGCGCTCGGAATGCTCGAGCACGCCGTTGCGCTCGAAGAACAGGGACGACGGTCCGTTGATCAGGACCTCGCTCACCTCCTCGTCATCCATGAGCGGCTGGATGGGCCCGAGCCCGCAGACCTCGTCGAGCACCTGGCGGACGAGCTCGTCATCGTCTTCCAGTTGGAAGGCGTCCCTATGGATGTTCAGGATGGAGCGCAGGGAGATCTCGAGCTCCTCGCGTGCGCGTCCGGGCGACTCCTGTGCGATCTGCGCTGCGACCACCTGCAAGCCCAACTGCTCGATCAGCTGGGCCTTGAGCTTCCTCCTCTGCTCGGCAAGGTTTCGGAAACCCTCTGGCGCGGAGAGGGATCCCTGCTCGCGCACACGTTCGAGAACGCTCATCTAGCCGGCCTCCCCCGCACGCGCGAAGCGCCAGAAGCGGCGCTTGACTGAAGGCTCCCGCGATGCCCTCGACGCCGCCTCGCAGTTGGGAAGGCAGCCAAGCTCCGAGAGGATCTGGGCGAGGCACGATCCGATCGATCGGGTGAAATCCACGTCGTAGCGAGACAGCTCGGCGGCAAGCCCCTCCCCGAGCATCTGGGCGACCTCCCTTCCGCCCTCGAACACGCGGAGCGGCCGCGCCACCTCCAAGCCGACCTCGGATCTTCCAAGCGAGAAATCGGGCTTCGAATATGGGTCCGCATGGTTCTCGAGGCGCATGATGCGCGCCCTCGCAACCCCGAGGCGCACGGCGAGGCCGCCCATGCGCGAGAGCGCTGCGAGCGACGGCACCCTTCCGTCATAGACGAGGACGACCCTGTCCGCACGCTGGAGCGCATCGGCGACCGCATCCGTCGTCGTGGACGAGGTGTCGGCCAGCACGAGATCGGAGCTGCTCCGCACGTAGTCGTACAGGGTGCCCAGATGCGGCGACACGGTCTCCGCCGTCTCGGGGAGCGCACACGGACCGAAGAGCTCGACGCCCTCGGCGATACGCAGGGCAAGACCCGGCACGGCCGAGGGATCGTCCGAACCGAGCTGCGCCAGATCGCCTCCGCGCTTCGACCCGAAGCATGCGTGGAGGTTCCCGTTGGCAAGGTCGAGGTCCAGCAGCGCCACGCGCATCCCCCAGGATGCGGCGATCAGCGAGGCGATGGCGGCGATGGACGTCTTTCCCGTTCCGCCTCGGGACGAGCAGAACACGATGACGGGGGCGAGCTTGCGACCATCGTCTTCCCTGGAAGGAGCATCGCGTCTCCCCTCCGCCCGCAGCACAGGCGTGCGTGCGGATTCCCAGGCCGCATCCCTCCCGAGCTCAGCAAGCTCGAACACCCGGCCTATCCCGGCGCTTTTCGCACGGGACCTCAGGGATCCCGAGGCGGCCTCGACGACGAGCACCGTCTCGGCGGCGCACCCATCGAGGGCGACGGCCGCGCAGAGGTTGATATCCGAGATGCCCCGAGAGCTGAATCCGGCGAACGCCGCAACCTGGCCATCGCCATGCCGGATGACGGCCTGCCTGAATTCGAAGGGCGATTCGATATGCACGCAGCGGGCATGCGGATACAGGGCGCGCGCGACATCGAACAGGTCGTCGCGCCTCTCGGCTGGACAGCAGCACAGGCACTGGACGGCATCCATCTATTCCTCGCTTTCGACGGGGGCATCCGCGGCGGATGCGGCATCGGCTTCTTGCTGGGAGCGCGCAGGCCCGTTATCGTCGGGAACCGTCTCCCCAACAGGCTCCTCGGGCACATCGGTCGGAGCGGTCGCAGCAGGCGCTTCGAAGAACTCGACGTCGTCCGCGGGCACGACCAGCCTCAGGTCTCCGCGCGCGCTGGCGCCGAGCACCGCTGCGACATCCTCCGGATGCACGGCCAGCGAGATGGTCTGGGTTTGGGAGAAGGTCGCGGATTCGACCGGGGAGGCGAGGACGAGCGCCATGGACGTCAACATGACCGTGCCGTTCGACCCCACCGCATATGCGACGACGCGCGTGCCCGCCGAGACGTTGCGGGAGAGGCCGAGCTTATCGTTCAGGGGAAGCGACAGCGCCACGTATCCCGACGGGACGTCGATTCCGCTCGTGCCATCCCTGAAGTTGAGCTGCGTCAGGGGAAGCCCCTTGGCGAGCGGCACGGTGACCTCGCGTCCCACGACATCCTCGAGCCTGACGACCGCCTGGTCGGGGGCAAGATCGGCGAGCCAGTCGCGCGATGCGACCGACGATGCGTCGATGATGTCGCCGTTCTCGAGCGTTCGCGTGGCCACGAGCAGGCTCACGACCTCGCCGCCGTAGCGTTCGAGGGCATCCAGGCGCATGCGCTCCGCCTCCCTGCGCACCTGCCTGCCGTAGAGGAGGCACGAGGCGAAGGCGGCTATGCCGCATACCGCTGCAGCCACCAATCTCATCCGCTTGGACACCATGCTCCTCTCCCCTTCGCCCGGGTTATCGAGGAGATGATTGTCGAACGGATCGGTGTTGAAAACCGCACAGGGATCCGGCGCCTCTTGCAGAGGGGTTTCGCCCAGGATGCACGGGTGTTTCACGAAAACGGAGAATCCCAGCTCAGCGCTTCGAAAAACCGCCTGCCGCCATGGTGCGCGGACGCGGAATTCGATGCGTTTCCCCAGATGCGGGGACGCTGTTCGCGGCAGCAGCGCGCAGAAGCGCCGATCTGCGCCCGGCAAATCGCAGTCGCGCGCATCGTACCAGCGCAGAAAAGGTATACAATTCATGTTATATAATCGTGCGCGATTCTATAGCGCCTAGAAAGGAACTGCCGCCATGTCCGAATTCGATCCGCTCGCCCTCGAGAACCAGCTGTGCTTTCCGCTCTATGCGGCCTCCAAGGAGCTCACGCGGCGCTACAAGCCGTTTCTCGATCCCCTCGGGCTCACATATACGCAATACGTCGCCATGATGGCCCTGTGGGCCCAGGACGGCGTCACCGTGGGCGAGCTGGGTAGGAAGCTCTATCTTGACTCGGCGACCCTCACGCCGCTTCTCAAGCGCTTGGAGGCGCATGGCTACGTGCGGCGCGAGCGCTCCCAGGAGGATGAGCGCGCGGTTATCGTGACCCTCACGGACGAGGGGCGCAAGCTCCGCGAGCAGGCGCTGGATGTGCCGTATTGCATGTCGGGGTGCCTCAAGATGGCGCCGGAGGATGCCGTCGAGCTGAAGCGGCTCCTCGAGAAGATGCTTCAGTCGTTCGAATAGACGCCCACCTGGGGCGAAGGCACGAACCCCTCGAAGATGCCGATTCCTCCCCTGCCCTCGCATGCCTCGAGCTCCTCGATGGAATGCAGGGTCCATCCCACATATGCGCCGCCCAG
Source organism: uncultured Coriobacteriales bacterium (assembly GCA_946619045.1). GTDB lineage: Bacteria > Actinomycetota > Coriobacteriia > Coriobacteriales > Atopobiaceae > RUG721. The sequence goes on from CAMOLV010000012.1 coordinate 14,733, forward strand.
GACACGCGTCGCAAGCTGCGGGGCGGGCAGCGCGGAGTCCTCGAACCGATAGGCTATGAAGTCGGGCCGCGTCAGCATGTTGGCGGCGAGCGCCGTCGCCGCGATGTCGAAGGCCGTTCCCTTCCCGCTCTGCCTGCCGTCGGCGAGGAAATCCTGCGAGAGCTGCCCGCGGAAGACGTCGGGGCGGTTCTCGCGCAGCCAAAGCACCGCGCGCGGGTCGAAGCTCTCCATGCAGTAGCGGACCGTATGGCGGCCGAGCTCGGCAAGCGCCTCCTCGCAGAGGACGCCGGGGTTGTCTCCATAGGTCTTGAGCTCGACGATGAGCGGGCTGTCCGGCGCAAGGCGCTCGTAGGCGCCGAGCACATCCGAGAACAGCGGGATCCGCTCATCCGTGCCCGAAAGGCGCAGTTCCCGGAGCTCCGCGAAGGTCAGGCCCTCGACGACCTTCGGCGTGCCGGTCAGACGCTGCAGATCGGAATCATGCACCACCACGAGCTTGCCGTCGGCGGTCAGATGGACGTCGAGCTCGGAGCCGAATCCCAGCTCTGCGGCGCGCTCGAACGCGGGAAGGGAGTTCTCGGGGATGCCGAGCCCGAGGTCGTACAGGCCGCGGTGAGCGTAGCGGAAGCGCCTGAGATACTCCCATGTCGCCTGGCGCTCCTCAGAGCGCCGGCGGGGCGCCACGGAGGCGCAGGCGATGCCGACGATGCCCGCCGCAGCGAGCAGGCATGCGCGAATCCCTTTACGCATCGGCCTCCTCGCCGCCCTTCGAGCCCTCGGGGATCAGAGCGGTGACGCCGTCCTTCTCGGTGAAGATGTACCCCTCGTCATGCGGGCACACGTGGGCGAGGACGCGGCGGACGTTGGGCCCGTCGGTGCGCTCGTAGTGCGCGAGCGCGTCCTCATAGGAGACGCCGCCCTTCATCTTGCGGGAGATGAGCCGCTCGCGCAGGTCGGCCTCGTCGGCGCCGATGAAGATGCTGTAGTCGCAGAGCCTTGCGAAATCGTCCCAGTAATCCTCGTCGAGCAGCAGGTAGTTGCCCTCGATGAGCACGATGTCGGCATAGACGCGCGTTCCCTCGGGACGCGGGTCGTGGATGGTGCGGTCGTAAACCGGCCAGGGCATGTTGACCATGACGCGCAGGTCGTCCAGATGCTTCTTGAACTCGATGAGGTCGAAGGTCTCGGGCGTGCCCTTGAACGCCTTGAGCGGCACCGGCTTGCCGTCGACCAGGACCGCGTGCGTCTTGAGGTAGTCGTTATGGTAGTGGAAGCCGTCGAGGCCGACCGACTGGAACACATCGCGGCCGAGCTCCTTCTTGGCAAGCTCCTCGAGCACGAGGGCGATCGTCGATTTGCCGGTTCCCGGAGGCGCGGCGAGATAGACCACCGTGCGGCGGCCGAGACGGTCATGGAGCTCCTTGAGCGTGCGGAGCAGGGGCAGGAACACCTCGTCCACCGTCTCCGCGGTATATCTCGCCTCATAGGTATAGCCGTTGACCGTCACATCGAACGAGCGCACGTCGTCCATCGCAAATCTCCTTCCCTGACCTCATCGGCATTCCATCCATCGGGGATACCCCCTTGATGGATAGAAGGCACACTCAACTATACATCAACGAAAGAGCCGCCCCGAAGGGCGGCTCTGATGCGCTGGTGCGCGTCTGGGAACGCAGAGATCTTAGAAGAGGCTCTGGTTGACGTTCCAGCAGACGTAGTAGGTGCCGGCGTAGG
>CAMOLV010000013.1 GCA_946619045.1 uncultured Coriobacteriales bacterium
AGGCCTACCTCACCAAGAAGTCCTTCTGGATCTTCGGCGGCGACGGCTGGGCGTATGACATCGGCTTCGGCGGCCTCGACCACGTCCTCGCCTCCGGCAACAACGTCAACGTCTTCGTCTTCGACACCGAGGTGTACTCCAACACCGGCGGCCAGGCCTCCAAGGCCTCGAACCTCGGCCAGGTTGCCCAGTTCGCCGCTGCCGGCAAGGACATCAAGAAGAAGTCCCTCGCCGAGATCGCTATGAGCTACGGCTACGTCTACGTGGCGCAGGTCGCCATGGGCGCCAACCCCGCTCAGACCCTCAAGGCCATCCAGGAGGCCGAGGCTTACGACGGCCCGTCCCTGGTCATCGGCTACAGCCCCTGCGAGATGCACTCCATCAAGGGCGGCATGACCCACTGCCAGGACGAGATGAAGAAGGCCGTGGACTGCGGCTACTGGAACCTCTTCCGCTTCAACCCCGCTGCCGAGCCCGGCAAGCAGTTCACGCTCGACTCCAAGGAGCCGGCGGGCGGCTATCAGGAGTTCCTGATGAACGAGGCCCGTTACAACCGCCTCACCCGCGAGTTCCCCGAGCGCGCCACCGAGCTCTTCGCCAAGAACGAGGCTGCGGCTATGGCCCGCTACGAGCACCTGCTCAAGCTCAAGGACCTCTACGCATAAGCGCACGTTCTGCAAGCTAGACGCGAAGGCCCCCGGATTCCTCCGGGGGCCTTTTTTGCGTGCGTTACCTCGGTCAATCAAGGGAGGCGCAGCATGATACGAACAGCCGACCTCACGCGCCCTGTCTGTTCGCGAGCATCTGGGGATCATCTCGCAAGGACTCGGATGTTCGTGACAAGCAGCCCTGTTCTCCCTGCATTAGGTACGTTCGTCGGCACTGCATAACCGTTCGTCTGAGCGTATCACCCTCCAATCAGAACCATACGGTCAAGTTGGCGAACCCCTTTCTACGCTGTGACGTGAGAGGAGATTGCTATGACATATGTGGATGGCCGCCCAACTATAGAAATCATCTACCGAGATGCCGAGCGCACGATGCGTGTGGTGGTGCCTGTCCTCGATGGTGCGAAAGCCATTGAGAGGCTTGAGGCGTTAGGCGCGCAATCGCAGCCCGTGCATGCTATGCTCTCTGATCGCGAGAAGCAGGTGGCACGATGTGTGCGCATGGGATGGTCGAACCGTCGAATTGCGCATGAGCTGGGAATAAGCGAATGCACGGTCAAACGGCATGTATCCAACATTTTGGCGAAGAGCGGCTATGAGAGCCGTACCCAGCTGGCGCTTGCCCTGTTTGCGTGACACGTGGGCGTCCACGTTATTCGGACCGCTCCTCCGCACGTAGACCGCTTATCGTCTATCCCTGCCCGTTCGTCATCAGCTGTTTACCTTCAATCCTCGCCCAGAAATACCTCAGCCGCCATCCTCCTATGGTTTCACGAGGAGAGGCACCGAATCATATGCAAGGTGCAAGCAACGGCAAAGGGTGTCCATCATGGCATCCATGCAGGAAAGGAGGGAAGATGGCAAACGCTGATACTGCGGCCGCGGCCGCGGGGCAGGGCGGAATGAAGAAATCGCTCACGCTGTTTGACTTCTTCACCATTGGCTTCGGAGCCATTATCGGAACCGGCTGGGTTCTCCTTGTGGGAGATTGGATGATCTTGGGCGGCGGTCCGCTGCCCGCGATGATTGCGTTTGCAATCGGCGCTATCTTCCTCGTTCCCATTGGTATGTGTTTTGGAGAGCTCACTGCTGCTATCCCCATCTCGGGCGGCATCATCGAGTACGTCAACCGCACCTTCGGCCGCAAAATGGGCTTTTTCACGGGCTGGATGCTGCTTCTTGGCAACGCGCCGCTGTGCCCTTGGGAGGCAATCGCCATCTCGACGCTCCTTACCGACCGCTTCGCCGAGTTCCCTGCCCTGGCGTGGCTGCGTTCGGTCAAGCTCTATACCATCCTCGGAGCCGATGTCTATCTCTGGCCCACGGTTATTGCACTGTGCTTTGCCATCCTGGTCATCTACCTTAACTTCCGCGGCGCCGGAGCCGCCGCCAAGCTTTCGTCGTTCCTCGCCAAGGCGCTCCTTACCGGTATGGTCCTCGCCATGGTCATCTCGTTCATAACGGGATCTCCCAGCAACGCTCTGCCCGTCTTCTCGCAGGTTGCCGATGCGGCAGGTGGCAGTGCCACCGAGGCTACCAGCCTCTTTGGCGGCATCGTGGCCGTTCTGGTTATGACGCCGTTCTTCTATGCAGGCTTCGATACCATTCCGCAGCAGGCTGAGGAGGCATCCGAGGGTCTCGACTGGAAGAAGTTCGGCCTGATTCCTGCCATTGCTCTTCTCGCAAGCGGCGTGTTCTATCTCATCTGCATCTATTCGTTCGGCACCATCATCGACTGGCACGAGTTCGTGAAGTCTTCCGTGCCCGCACTTGCGGTTCTCGAGCGCATCAACCTGTTCTTCTACATCGCCATGCTCATCATCGCAACGCTCGGTCCGCTCGGCCCCATGAACTCGTTCTTCGGTGCTTCCACGCGCCTCATGCTCGCCATGGGCCGCAAGGAGATGCTCCCCGCCTCGTTTGCCGAGCTCGACCCCGTGTCCGGCGCTCCCAAGAAAGCCAACATCGTCATGGCTGTCCTCACGCTCGTCGGCCCGTTCCTTGGCCGCAACATGCTGGTGCCTCTTACCAACGTTGCATCGCTCGGCTTTATCTTCGCCTGCACCATGGCTGGCTTTGCCTGCCTCAAGCTTCGCAAGACCGAACCCGAGCTTCCCCGCCCGTATGAGGTCAATGGCGGAAAGCTTGGCATCCTGTGCGCCATCCTCGCCGGCCTGATCATCATCGGCCTTATGGTGGTGCCCGTCAGCCCCGCAGCGCTCAACAGCGTTGAATGGGCCATCACCGCGGGTTGGATCGTCATCGGCTTCCTTGTCCTGATGGTATTTGGCAGCAAGCGCTCATCGGCACAAGGCGCCTAGCGCGTCGCTCTACCGAGCACACAACATGGCTATTTCGCCCGTCAGGGCGAGACAACAAAGCAAGGTATCAACTATTTGGAGGTAAGAAATGAGCAAGTACGCATTTGCAGGTGGCAAGCTCGTCGACGGCACCGGTGCCGCTCCTGTCGAGGACTCCCTCGTCCTCGTTGACGACAAGAAAATCACCTACGCTGGCCCCCGCACCGAGATTCCCGAGGGCTATGAGGTCCATGACATTTCCGGCCGCACCATCATGCCTGGCATCATCGACACCCACCTGCACTTCTCCGGCAACCTCACCGACGACGACAACGACTGGGTCATCGAGTCTGTTCCCCAGAAGCAGGTTGTCGCTGTCAAGCAGGCCTATGACGCTCTCACCCACGGCCTGACCACCGTCTGCGAGATCGGCCGCAACGGCATCGCCATCCGTGACGTCGTCAACATGGGCATCATGAAGGGCCCGCGCATCTTCGCCACCGGCCTCGGCTTCTGCCGCACCGCCGGCCACGGCGACTCCCACCGTCTCCCGCAGGAGCACAACAAGGCCTCTCACCCCTGGGGCGACCAGGTCGACGGCCCGTGGGATCTGCGCAAGGCTGTCCGTCGTCGTCTCCGCGAGAACCCCGACGCCATCAAGATCTGGGCTACTGGTGGCGGCATCTGGCACTGGGACTCCGGCCGTGACCAGCACTACTGCTACGAGGAGATCAAGGCCGTCTGCGACGAGGCCGCAATGGTTGGCATCCCCGTGTGGTCGCACTCCTACAACAGCGTCTCCGCTGCCTACGACTCCGTCCGCGCTGGTGCTGAGCAGCTGATCCACGGCTTCGAGCTCGACGCCAAGACCATGGACCTCATGGTCGAGAAGGGCACCTTCTTCACGCCCACGATCGGCTTCCTGCCCACGTGGTACAGCACCTATCCGCCCGTGTACACCCCCGAGCTCGACAAGTTCCCCGGCGAGACCGTCACCGAGAAGGAGCTCCAGCGCACCTACGCCAACCTGCGCGAGGCCAATGACCGCGGCGTCATCCTGACCATCGGCTCTGACTCCTTCTCCTTCGTCACCCCGTACGGCTACGTCACCATCGACGAGATGTATGACTTCGTCGACAAGGCCGGCATCCCCGTGCTCGACACCATCAAGGCCGCTACCCTCAACGGCGCCAAGATGGTCCACAAGGAGGACGAGTTCGGCTCCCTCGAGGCTGGCAAGCTCGCCGACCTGCTCGTCGTCAAGGGCGACGTCGCCAGCAACATCCACGACCTCACGCCCGACAACATGGAGGTCATCATGAAGGAGGGCGACGTCGTCATCAAGGACGCCCTGTAGAGAATTCGCCGGATAACGGCTACGTTATAACCCTCGCCGCAGAGCCGGCGACGCGATTTCGACGTCGTCGGCTCAGTGCGGTGAATCGAAAGTACAATCTATATGCGGGTGAGCGTGGGGATCGCTATGGCAGAGTTTCGAAATGTGAAACAGATACCGACCTCGAGAAGGACCATGTCCCTTTGGGGGTTCTTCAACGTTGGCTTTGGAGCCGTTATCGGGTCGTGCTGGCTTCTGCTGATCGGCGACTGGATGGTGGACGGCGGCGGCCCAATGGCAGTGATCGTGGCCTTCCTGCTTGGCATGCTGCTGATGCTCCCCATTGCCTCGGTGTTTGGTGAAACCGCAGCTGCTGTCCCGTTTGCTGGAGGGCCAGCGCAAGTTGTCGGCAATGTGCAGGGAAATACTGCGGCCTTGGTTGCGGAATGGGCGTTCGTCCTAGGAAACGGCATTGTCCCGGCATGGGATGCGCTCATGGTCTCATATATCATCTCGCAGATAGTCGGGTCGCTGCCGGGCATGGAATGGGTCAACGGCGTGGTGCTCTATACCATTGCGGGTAGTGATGTGCGCCTTGTTCCCGTGCTGTTCAGCTTCCTTGCCGTTGTGTTGGTGGGGAGCCTCAACCTTCGCAACGACTTCTCTTCGGAACGGTTCCAATCGCTCCTTTCGGTACTGCAGTTATGTGGCATGATCGTGGTCGTTGCTGTGGCAGCAGCTTACGGAACCGCCGATAACGCCTTGCCCGTGTTCGAACGTGTAATCGACACCCCGTCGGGCTCCACAACTGCTACAGGCATGTTCTCCGGCGTGCTTTCGGTGCTTGCGGTCACGCCGTTCTTCTACGCGGGGTTCGACGCAATTCCGCAGCGTGCCGACGAGGCAGCCGAGGGCGTCAACTGGAACAAATTCGGAAAAGTCATCGTCATGACGCTGCTCGCTTCTGCGGGCTTCTATCTTGTCACGACATATTGCTTTGCCACTATCGAGCCATGGAAGGAGTTCGTTGCCTACGATCTCCCCGCCTTTGCCGTGCTCCGCAAAACCAACGGGGTGGCATATCTCGCGATGATCGTCGTGGCGATTTTCTGTCCGCTTGGCCCCATGAACTCGTTTGTCGGTGCTACCAGTTCTGTGCTGACGGCTATGGCGGGGCGCGGTCATGTGCCTAAAGCGCTTGGCTCTGTCGACTCCAAGACAGGTTCGCCCAAGGCAGCGTGCCTGGTCGTCGTCGCCGCATCGCTGCTCGGCCCTCTGCTCGGTGTCGGCCTGCTTGCGCCGCTTTCGCGCGTTGCCTCGCTTGCGCTTTCGTTCTCGTATCTCGTGATGTCGGTCGCATGTCTTAGAATGCGCTTCACCATGCCGCAGATTAGGCGGCCGTTCAAAGTGCCCGGCGGCGTTGCGGGCATGGCTTTGGCCTGCGCCACCAGTGCAGTGTGCGTTGCGATTATGGTTGTTCCGGGTAGTCCTGCAGCCCTTTCGAAGATCGAGTGGGGAATACTCGTCGGGTGGATAGGCATCTCCGTCCTGGTCACAACAGTCGTATCGCGCGCAAAGGCGAAGCAGGACGGTATTGTGCCTGAGCATTAGCCGCTCGCTGCTCCGTGCAAAGGTTTGGGTAGCTACTGTCAGGAAATCCCAAGTGCGCGCTTGACGAAGCTTGTTCGCCTGCGCGACACGGGAATGCGGACGGGAACCGTCTCCAAGCTCAGCTCCAGCAGCCCGCTATCGGCAACCTCTATATTCCTGACATATTCCAAATTGACAAGATAGCTGCGATGGACGCGCAGAAAACCTTCTGGTACCAGCCGTTTCTCAAAAGAGAGAATCGACTCGTTGACGAGCGATGAACCCTGCGTGGAGACTACATACGATGCATCTGCATTTGCCTCCACATACACGATGTCCGATGCGGGTATGAAGGTTTTCCGGCCGTTGATATCGATTGCGATACGCGGTATGGAGCTGTTCTCCCTTTGCCCATCACGCTGTGCGAGCGCATGCTCAACGCGGGCGAGGGCATGGCTGAGGCGATCTGTTTCGATGGGCTTGAGCACGTAGTCAACCACATCGAGGTCGAACGCATCGGCAGCGTATTCGGCGTAGGCGGTCACGATGACAATGAGAGGCGGGCGCTTGAGTCCATGCAGGGTTTCGGCGAGCTTCATGCCGTCGGTTCCCGGCATTGAGATATCGAGAAAGATGATATCGGGCATATCCTCGACAATGGCCGCTATCGCCTCGGTGGCGCTTCCGACCTCGCGTATGGGGGAGCACCGTCCATCGAGGTCGAGAAGGTAGTGCAGCTCCGACCTGATAGGGGGCTCATCATCAACTATGAGTGCGTTCCACATGCCGGTCCTCTTTCATGAGCAGCTCCATTGGTTCGCCCATCAGAATGATGGTCACCTTTGTTCCAACGCCTTCCGTCGATTCCACGTCGATGCGTGAATCGGGACCAAAGAAGAGATGGATGCGTGCAAGCACGTTGGAGAGCGCGAGGCCTGCGCCTTTCGATTCGCCGTCAGCCTGATGCGACCGTTGGCGGTTCGCGTCGAAAAGCGCCTGGGCTGTCTCGCGGGACATGCCCACGCCATCGTCCTCGACGCATAATGCTAGTCCGCCCTCGATAAGGTGCGCCCGGAGCGTGATGTGGAGCGTACCGATCTCGCGCATGCCATGCTTGATGCTGTTCTCGAAGAGCGGCTGGAGGATAAACGAGGGGACGAGCCTTGCTGCCGCCTCATCCGCAACATGCGTCTTGACGCTAAGCCTGTCAGCTCCATAGCGAGCCTGCATGAGGGTGGCATAGCGCATCGCCTGGGCTATCTCCTGCGCCACCGTTACGGGTTTGTCGGAGTCGGAGAGAGTTTGGCGGTAATAGTCGGAGAAGTGGATGATGAGGCTGCGCGCTTTCTCGGGGTCGGTGCGCACCAACGAGACGATGGTGCCCAGCGTGTTGAAGAGAAAGTGCGGATCAACTTGTGACTGAAGAGCCTTGAGCTCGACACGTGCCGATATCTCGGACTGGCGCTCGAGCTCGAAAGTGGCCAGCTGGGCGGAAAGCAGCTTTGCAAAGCCGGTGGCAAGTGCAAGCTGGCGCTGGTCCACTTCTCCTTGACGGCGATAGTAGAGTTCCATGGTGCCTATGGTATCGTCGCCAACCTTGAGCGGAGCAACGATGCCTGCATGCAGGGGGAGGGGCAAGCCCGTGCCTTCCGGGCAGGCTTCCGAGGCGAAGACAGTGGTCTCGCCCGAAGCTATGACTGCTCCAGTGGTTGAAAGCGTAATCGGTGCGCCTGGGGGAAATTCGGAAGAGCGCTCTCCAGTACTAGCCACAACGGTCGAACCATCGGTGAAGCAGATGGCGGCTGCAAGCGTTTCGGGAAGGACGATTGCACACACCGCATCCATTGACTCGTGGGAAAAGCCCAGGCGTGCATTGTCGAAAAGGCGCGAAGCGATGCCCAGTGTGCGATCGGTTGCGATTGAGGTGAGGTCGTCGGGCAAGACGAAGACATAGGCATAGAAGAAGCACAGCAGAACGAGCCCGGCTATGCTCATCACTGCCGGAAGCGGATTAGCGTCCGTCGTGAGGCTGCGTACCATCAGGACGAGCAAGATGAGGAACAAGAGAAGGAGCACGATGCCTAAAGCGTGTTCGAGCCTGCGTGCGCGCTGCGTGGGGTTGCGCTTTGCTGTGCGCGGGGCGCCTTGGAAGACGATAGCCATTGCGCCTCCCTCAGAGCAGCGCCGTAGATCCCTCTCTTCTAGGATACTTCTACAAGCCAACAGGCAGGCAGGTTGTGAAGAAGAGCGGCTTCACGTTGAAGACGAACGGCACCAGGTGGTTGTTGCAAACACCTGTCCCTTTGACAGGAGCACGTCCCCACGAAAGCGGCGCGTACGCGGAAATCAGCCCCTTTCAGCCGGTTGTTCTGGTACCATCGACCTGCATTCCCGTTATCAGGGAGGCGGCCATGCCCAACCTCAAGCACATCGTGATCTTCATCTATATCGCCGAGCTCATCGCATTCGCGATGCTTATCGGTATAAACCGCGATACGGGAAGGCGCCTGCGGGAGCAACCCGTGCCCATGCTCTGCTGCTCGTTGTTCGTCCGCATCCTGGTGAGGATTCATTCCCAACCAGGACATGTTCTGGGCATTCCTCTCGCTCAACCTCTTCGCGTTTCTGGCGTCCTACCTGCCCATGTTCCCGGCGTTCCTCAAGCTTCGCGAGATGGATGCAGACGTGGTTCGCCCCTACAAGGCTCCCGGTGGTGCAGGGCTTCTCAAGGTTATGGCCTGGCTGCCCGTTGTGCTGATCGTGCTGTGCCTCATCTTTACCTGCATCCCGACTTCCTTCGATGAGGAAACGCTTGCCGCAACGCTGCCCATTACCATTGGCACCATTCTGATCATCATCATCGACGAGGTCTACATCTGCGTGAAGGGCCTCACCAACGAGAAGGCCGACCTCTCGCTCATCCACGCCTCTTCGGAGGAGGACGCTGAGTAGCCTTTTGGCCTTTCAGCTCCGCTTTCTTTCCTTGACCCGCCGGGCCGTCACCCGGCGGGTCCTGTCCCTTTGACAGGACCTCCACACGGAGCGTGTCTCACAGCGCGAACAGGTCGTCTCCCGTGATAACCGACTGCGGAGTCCACCTGTACATGGTGTCCCCCACGCCATCGGGGCAGACAATCGTGATATGCGGTGCCTTTCTCGTGCCCGTCTCGTCCAGAAACACCTGACGCTTCCTGCGGATTGCCTCATCGCAGGCCTTGTCGATGCAAAATGGACCGTCTGAGAACTTCATCTCGCACAGGTTGATGACGCCATCCGCCCGATCGAGAACCAAATCTATCTGTGCGCCGGGACGTGCGCTCTTGCTCATCCAAGCACACGCGTGCTCCGTCGTGGTTGGCGCTCCACCAGCGCTCATCCGTGGATTCCTCGACAAGGACGGTTTCTTCTGGGAAAGAAATGCTCCTTACGGCAAGAACCTACCGTACTCCTGGCCGAAGAGGCGGTGCTCGAAGGTCTCGCGGTCGATGCGCGGGGTGGTGAGGTCGAAGCCCGCCTGCTTCTGGAAGAGCATCACGTAGTCGCTGCCGCCGAAGAGGAAGTAGCCGAGCATATCGCCCTTCTCCACGCGGGCGCCCTCGACGACGCCGGGCTCGAAGTTCACCGACGAGACCTGCGACATGCCGATGGGGAGCAGCGCCACGAGGCCGTAGGTGTCGGTCTCCACCACCACGAGGCCGCGCGTCTCGAGCGACTGCCAGGCGGTGTCGGTCTGGATGAGGCGGTACTTGCGCTCCTCGGGATCCCAGATGGTGAAGCCGCCCGCGGCGACGTCGCCGGGGATCTTGCAGACCTCGCGGATCACGCCGCCCACGGGAAAGTGATAGCGGTGGTAGTCGTGCACGTCGAGGAAGGTATGCGAGAGGCGTCCGCCGGCAAACGCGCCCTTGAAGCGGCTCGGCCCGAGCAGCGAGTCGACGCTGCGGAGCGCGCCGGACTTGATGATGACGGGGTTGTCGCTGATGACGAGGGAGTTCTCGTCGATGTTCCAGACGTTCTGCGGGGTGGAGTCGGCGGGGCAGATGACGATGCGCTCGTTATCGGGGCCGGCGATGGGACGCACTTCGGGCGACGCCAGATACCGCGAGAAGAACTCGTTGAAGGTGCTCCAATTGGACGGATCCTCGTAGGTGCCGTCCATGAGATGGTAGCCGGGGTCTGCCTGCGCGCGGGCGAGGTACTCGTCGCACCATGACGAGGGCGTGTCGAGGAACATGCCGTAGGCGCGCGTGAACTCGATCATCCACGAGCGGATGGGCTCGACGTATTGCAGCGAGTTGAAGTAGGGGTGCGTGCCCTCGAGCTCGGGCAGGGGCTGGTCGAGAACGAAGTAGAAGTAGCAGAGGCTCTGGTCGATCTGGTCGTAGAGCGTGGAGTAGGTCTCCTCAGCCCACGGGGCGATGTTCCAGGGGAGCGCCGTGGCGGCATGGTCGAGATAATCGAAGAACTGGTTGACCGTCTGCGCGGGGTTGGTCACCGGATCGGGGTTGATCTTGGATGCGAGCGCGACCGATTCCTCGAGCATGCGGGCGATCTCCGGGTTTGCATCGAGCAGCTCGATGAGCCTCTCGGTCATAGGGGCATGGACCACGATACATCCTTTCGGTAGACCAGTTTCAATCTTAATTATAGGGAGTACATGGAACCATTATTCACTTTGATTGTCAATTTATTCATTTCCGTTTGCCGATGATTCGCCGTTCATCTGCTGCGACGGGGCATAATCATTCAAAGGGTGTTCAAACGAAGAGGAAACGAACCATGTATACGCCCGAGGAAATCTATGGTGAGGACGATCACCCCGATTGGGGTCTGCGAGCGCTGATCGCAGCCCTCGTGCTGGTGCTGGCCGCCGGTGCCGCCTTCGCCGGCTGGTGGTTCTGGATGCACCGCGATGTACGCGTCTACATGAACGGGGTCGCGGTCGACGTCACGTACCACTCGACGTTCGACGAGGTCTGTGCGGCGGCGGGCGTCCAACCCGAGGCGGGCGACCTCTATTCCATCAACGGCAACCTCATCCAGGACGGGGGAGGCGAGCCGTACGTCGTCACGCTCAACGGCGTCGAGCTCGATAAGGCCGCGCGCGGCAGCTGCAAGGTCGAGGGGGACGAGCTGCTCGTGGTGCGCAACGGGGGAGACGTGACCGAAGATTCCGAGGTCGTCGAGCGCGTGGTGCCGCCGCTGCTCGTGCCGGCAGACAGCCTGCGCGCCGTCACCTTCGTGAGCCAATGGGGGAGGAACGGCATCAGCCGCGTGCGCGTCGGCGCGGTCTCCGGCGAGGAGATCCTCGAGGAGGTCGTGCAGGAGCCGCAGAACTGCATCCTCGACTCCGTGAACCCGGTTCCCTCGGACGGACGCAAGCTCGTGTGCATCACCTTCGATGACGGTCCCAGCTCATACACCGCCGATATCCTCAAGATCCTGTCCGAGAAGGGCGCGCATGCCACGTTCTTCGCGCTGGGATCGGGGGTTGCGTCATGGCCCGAGACCACGGCGGCCATCGAGGCGCAGGGCAGCGAAGTCATGAGCCATACGATGAACCACCTCAACCACTATGCGACCACCTCGGAGGAGACGTATCAGGAGACCGCCGAGGCGTTCGAGACGATGCGCGACTATGCGGGCGTCTACACCTCGGTGATCCGCCCGCCGTACGGCAACTGGAACGAGTATTGCTGGAGAAGCTCGGGCGGCACGATGAGCGCATCGGTCATCTGGAACATCGACAGCCTCGACTGGGAGCTGCCGGGTGCGGACGCCATCGTCGAGAACTGCACGACGGATGTCGAGAACGGCGACATCATCCTCATGCACGACGGCGGCGGAGACCGCAGCCAGGATGTGGAGGCGCTGCCGCGCATCATCGACGAGCTGCACAAGCAGGGCTTCGAGCTGGTCACGCTCTCGGAGCTCATGGACTCGGACTACCGTATCCCCGACGAGGTTGCACGCCAGTATGCTCCCATGCCCGAGGATTGCGCATGGCCCACGGAGGTTGCGGAATAGCAGGCTTGGACCGGGGGAGTTGACAGTTCTGCTCGTAGTGTAGTTGTCAAGTTTGGCTGCCCGAAACTTGACAACTACACTACGAGCAGAACTGTCAACTCCCCTTCCGCTCAGGCTGCCTGACGGCCGCATTATCGGGCCTTCGCCGTGCATGCCAATCCGTTGCGCCGAAACAACCCTGTATAAACCCTCCCGCTTATTCATGCGCGCTTATAATGCGTGCCAGACATCAATGCGCACCGACCAAGGAGGCCCATCATGCTCGGCGATTTCACCCTCACGCTCCCCACGCGCGTCCACTTCGGCCCGCATGCGCTCGACGCGCTGCCCGAGGAGCTCTCGCATTACGGCAAGCGCGTGCTGCTCGCCTATGGCGGCCATTCCGCCAAGGCATCCGGCCTCTACGACCGCGTGATCGCGGCGCTCGCCGAGGCGGGCAAGGAGGTCTTCGAGTGCCCCGGCATCACTGCCAACCCCACGTTCACCAAGGTCCTCGAGGAGGCGCGCCTCATCCGCGAGAACGACATCGACCTCGTGCTCGCCGTGGGCGGCGGCTCGGTCATCGACGCCTCCAAGGATGCCTCCGCGCTCGCGTGGCAGGAGGGCACCTACGACGAGCTCTGGGCGCGCTTCTACACGCACGGCGAGCAGGTCGCGCCCGAGGACCGCGTCACGCCCGTGGGCTGCATCCTCACCATCCCCGCCACCGGCTCCGAGATGAACCGCAGCGGCGTCACCACCAACGAGAAGACGCACGAGAAGCTCGAGATGGTCGGCGACGAGGTGCGCACCATCCCGCAGTTCGCCCTGCTCGACCCGACGCTCACGCTCACCCTCCCGCGCTACCAGATGGTCTCGGGCTGCTACGACATCCTCTGCCACTGCATGGAGCAGTACTTCTCGGGCGATGACGACAACCTCTCCGACTACCTCGCCGAGGGCGTCATGCGCGCGATCATCCACGCCGCGCGCGTCGCGGTGGCAGACCCCGAGAACTACGAGGCGCGCTCCAACATCATGTGGTGCGCCACCTGGGGTTTGAACGGTGTGATCGGCATCGGCAAGGACCAGGACTGGCAGCTCCACGACCTGGGGCAGTCCATCAGCGCATTCACCGGCGCCGCGCACGGCATGACCCTCTCGGCGCTCACGATGGCATACTACCGCCACGTGCTGCCCGCGGGCCTGCACCGCTTTGCGCGCTTCGCCGCCAACGTATGGGACATCCCGCGCGACGGCAAGACCGACGAGGAGCTCGCGGCCGCCGGCCTGGCCGAGCTCGAGGCCTGGATGCGCGAGATCGGCTGCGTGATGAGCATCTCCGAGCTCGGCGTGACCGAGGACATGATCGAGGACATCGCCGCGGTGACCCCGCTCGAGAAGAGCGGCTACCATGCGTTCACCACCGAGGAGTTCGTCGAGGTGCTCCGCGAGAGCCTATAGGCATCCTGTAGGACATCCCTCCGGTTGCATCTGCCCCGTTCGTAATCGGTGCGTTCCGTTCGCGAACGGTGCAGCTGAGGGGAGCGCCCGGTCGAACGGGCAAACGCAGAGAGTCCGGGGTGTACGCATCGCGTACCAGCACATTCCACCATTTCGCCACAATCGCCCCGATTTTCCTTGACATCGAAATCAATGTGATATCACAATGGTTTCAGAGAAGGCCGGTAGTCGCGATCCAAAGTGGCTCGCACGGCCTCGCGAAAGGAACGTCATCATGAGCATCGAGAAGAAGATCAACGCGCCGAGCGGCTGGGCAATGCTGTTCGTCGACATCGCCCTGTACCTGGTGTCGCCCCTGCTGCTTGTCTGGGGAATCATGACCGCCGAATCCGGCAAAGCCGGCATGGGTGTCCTGCTCATCATCCTGTACTGCGTCGTCCTCACGGCCGCCATCATCATAAGCTGCGGATTCTTCACCCTCCAGCCTGGCCAGGCACGCGTGTGCGTGCTCTTCGGCGACTACAAGGGCACCGTGCGCGACGAGGGCTTCCGCTGGGCCAACCCGTTCTACTCCCGCAATCTCGGCATGACGAACGAGGTAGCCGAGCAGGATACCCCCGAGACGATCGCCTCCAAGATGGCCGGCGTCAACATCAGCCGCAACAACAAGCACGGCTCCAAGATCTCGACGCGCGCCCGCACCTACAACGGCGACCGCATCAAGGTCAACGACAAGATGGGCAACCCCATCGAGATCGCGACCGTCGTGGTGTGGCGTGTGGTCGACACCGCCAAGGCCCTCTTCGACGTGGACGACTACGAGAGCTACGTCTACACCGTCACCGAGACCGCGCTGCGCCATGTGGCAAGCCTCTACAGCTACGACCACATGGACGACGATGACGCGCTGACCGACGCCATCACGCTGCGCACCAACATCGAGGAGGTCTCCGAGGCCCTCAAGGTCGAGCTCGACCGCAGGCTCGAGATGGCCGGCGTCGACGTGCTCGACGCGCGCCTCACGCACCTGGCCTACGCCCCCGAGATCGCCCAGGCGATGCTGCGCCGCCAGCAGGCCGAGGCCATCATCGCCGCCCGCAAGAAGATCGTCGAGGGCGCCGTGTCCATGGTCGACATGGCCGTGGAGAAGCTCGCCGAGGGCGGCAACATCGACCTCGACGACGAGCGCAAGGCCGCCATGGCCTCCAACCTCATGGTCGTGCTCTGCGGCGACTCCGAGGCCCAGCCCGTCCTCAACACCGGCAGCCTCTACAACTAAGGATCGACGGCCATGGCAGCCCGAAAACAGTACCCGCTGCGCATAGACCCCGAGATCTGGACTGCGGTCGAGCGCTGGGCTGCGGACGAGATGAGATCGTCCAACGCCCAGATGGAGTGGATCGTGCGCGATGCGCTGCGCCGTGCGGGCCGCCTCCCCAGAAGGGGAGGGGAAGATAAAGAAGTGAACGAGGACGCCCCCGAATAGGGGGCGTTCCTTTGTCTGGATCAGATGCTCCTGCCCGCGGCTTGACACTTCTGCTCGTAGTGTAGTTGTCAAGTTTCCGGATAATCAAAAACTTGACAACTACACTACGAGCAGAAGTGTCAAGCCGCGGGCGTGATGCTGGATTTCGCTACCGCATCCCATACGCAAAGTCAACCATGTGCGTCTACCGATACGAGGTGGTCACGGCCCCGTATGGCTGCTATTCTGATTAGACGCGTAAAATCGCTGCTCATGCAGCGTGGAACCTCAAAGGGAGGCATCATGGCGGCAAAAGTTGAGAAAGTCAAGAATGTTGTCCTTGTA
>CAMOLV010000014.1 GCA_946619045.1 uncultured Coriobacteriales bacterium
CGCACGGCCGTTGCGCGCGCAGAGCGCGGCGGTGAGGCAGGCGAACGCCACGGCTGCCGCCGCAATCGCGGCTACCGCGCGCCTGTGGTTCCCGAGCCAGACGAGGATGTCCGCCATCAGATGCCCATCCCCTTCGCCGCTTCCTGGTCGACCTCGTGGAAGGCGGGCTTCGAGCCCTTCTTCGACAGGTCCCATTCGGCCTGGAAGAAGCGCGTCTCGGGGATCTCGCCCTCGAAATCGTCCACGACGAGCAGGAACGTTACCCGCTTCCCCTCGGTGGAGACGGATGCCCCGGGGATGCGCGCCGAGGTCCCCGAGACCTTCTTGGACGAGGCGAACTCGAGCCAGGGGCCGACGAAGCCCGATGCCGCCTGGCGCGGCATGAGCCCGGCGAGGGCGTCCTCCTGGTAGATGGAGTACATCCCGTCGCGCGCCCTCATGGCGGGCGCCTCGTAGCCCTCGATGCCCTCCCCGTCGCCGTCGTAGGTCCAGACGGTCCAGGCGCCGTCCGTCTCCTGGCCGGCGATGAACGCCTCTCCGCCGTCGACGGACCAGACGACCAGCCTGACAAGCCTGCCGTCCCCGATCTCGACCGTCTCGTCTGACACGGGCACGACCTCGCTGGAGGCGTCGTAGCCGTGGTCTCCGAGCCAGCCCATGATCTCGGTCGAGAGCTCGGGGTTGGCGGGGGAGTAGTCGATGCCGGACGGGTGGACTCCATTCTCGTGCTCCCTGGCATCCGACTCGGGCGTACCGCCGTCCCCTTCGCCAATCGGTGCGGGGTGCTCCTGCACGGGCGCCTCCGCCTCGCGGGCAGGGCGCGCGCAGAGCGCTGCGAGCGAGCATGCGAGAGCTATGGCCGCCGCGCAGGCGATGCGGCCCGGCCATGTCGCGACGAGGTTCCCGATGATCTTGCGCATGGAGGCCTCCTAGAGGATCGACCCGTGGTTCGTGGCGGATACGACATGGCGCCCCTCGAGCCCGAGGGCGCCGTAGGGGTTGTCGCCGATGGCGGACGTCCCGCAGAACTCGAGGACGTTCGCATCGTGGGAGTGCCCCCATCTCGTCGCGGGATGGGGGTCGTGCGGCGCCACGGTCTCGGCCTTGGCGTCGATCTTCACGCACTCGATCTCGGTGCCGTCGTCGAACGCGAAGGTGATGCGGTCGCCGACGTCGCCGAACACCGATGTGCAGGCGATGAGGTAGCAGCCGTCGAGCATGTTGAAACCGCGGGGGTCGGTGACGGCGCCGGCGCTCTCCCAGAGCGCCTCGACGCGCGCCTGCGCGGTGCCTGCTGCGAAGTCGTTCGTCCCGAGGTCCCACTCCCTCGTCGCGTAGGTCCCCACGCGGACGTTCTCGAAGGCGTGGCCCGCGGGGCAGGTCCCGCTGCTGAGCTCGGGGACCTCGATCACGCCCGTACCCGAGGGGTACGCGGGGCGGATGAAGGAGGGCTCGCCGCCCCCGCGGCCGTTGCCCGTCCTGTCCGCCGAGGGCCAGGAGTCCCCGACCTTCTGGTGGTAGTGGAGCCCGCAGTGGTTCGCCCCCGTGCCGCACACCCCCGAGTGGGCTGCGTAGGTGTTGCCCTCGACTGTCTCGAAGCTCCCGTCGCCCTGCACGGAGACGATGATGCCGATGTGGTCGTGGCCGTACCGGGGCCCTCCCGTCGAGTTGTAGATGATGAGGTCGCCGACCTGGGGGAACCACCCCTCGAAGCCGTGGAACACGGTCCCCGCGGCGGGGTTCATTGCGTACCAGGAGAGGAAGCCGCCGCAGCCGCCGAGCCTGGGGACGATGCCGTCTTCCACGAGCCCGCAGCTGTCGGCGCACCAGGAGACGAAGCATGCGCACCAGGGGGTTGAGTTTCCGTCGGAGAAGCCCCCGCCGAAGACGTAGTCCCAGTACTTGGCGTTGCCGTGCTGGTTGTGCCCCCGCGCCTCTCCCTCGCGGTACTCGGCGAGCGCCGTGCGGGCGATCAGCGCTCCGCCCGATCCCTGCGGGAAGAGCGTGAGCGTCGCCGCGCAGGTGGGAAGGGAGGTCGCGAGCGCGAGCACGAGGAGCAGCGGGAGGGCGAGCGGGAGGAGAATGGCCACAGCCTGCATCGCGGCTGCCGACACCACGCCCGCGGCCGCCCCGGCCGCCTTCGCGAGGATGCCTGCGATGCCCCCGCCGATCGCCTCGGGCACTGCCGATGCCGTCTCGCGGAGCCTTCTGGACGTGGCGGCGTTCGCCTTCGCCTGGGCTGCCTTGAGCCTGGGCACCGCAGGGGCGGGCCGCCGGGAGATCGTCGGCTGCGAGGCCGAGGCGTCGCGTGCTGAGAACCTGCCCTGCGAGGCAGCGGATGCGTCCGGACCGGGTGCGCTGGGATGATGGGCATGACGGGCGTCATGGGCATAACGGGCATGATGCACGTGACGGAGCTCATGCCCGTCATGCGCGTCATGGCCGTTACGCCCATCATCGGTGCCGAGGTCGTCCCATACCGAGGCGGCCCCGGCTCCCATCGCCGCCCTCTTCATGTACGCCTTGGCGCTCACAGGCTCCCCATCCCCCTCCTGCGCGCGTACTCCTTGGGGTCGGTGTTGAAGATGTCGTAGAGGACGTTGTCCTTGGGGAAGTCGTCGCGGAAGGGCACGCGGGCACCGTCGGCGATGAGCAGGCCGCAGCCCGGCTCGCAGCTCTCGTCGATCGCCTCGAGCTCCCTCTGGGAGAGGCCCTTGCGCTCGGCCCAGTAGGCCCTGTCCTCGTCGCCCTGCCTGAGCAGGAGCACGAACCCCGACTGGTCGATGAGGTCGCGCGTGAGCTCGTTGTCGCCGATCGCCATGCCCGACTGCGTCATGCCGGTGCAGATGAGGCCGTACTTGCGGCCCTCCCTCCAGAGCCTCCCCAGGTACTCGAGGACCGCGGTGCGGCCCGTGAGCGACTGGATCTCGTCGATGTAGACCCAGGTGGAGATCCCCTTGGCGTGGTTCGCGTACATCTCCTGGCGCACGTTCTCGAGCATCGCGATCATGGTGAGGGAGCGCATGTCGGAGGGAACGTCCTTGATGTTGAAGGAGACGAGGTTCGCCGACGGGTCCTCGGACGTGGAGGGATGGTCCAGGAACGAGAAGGGGCCCGAGGTGTAGCGGCCGAAGACGAGCGCGAGCCTCCTCGCCTCGTCCGCGCCCGTCCCCTCGTAGGCCTCGAGATGCCGGACGAAATCGGACATCAGGGGCTCGGCGCCGCCGCGGGAGCGCTCCCTGTACAGCTCCTCGACGACCTTCGTGATGATCGAGCGCTCCTCCTGGCTGAGGGCAGAGTCCGCATCGGACTTCAGGGCAGATGTCATCGCGAGGACCGCGTCGATCTTCCAGGCGAGCTTCGCCTGGAAGGTGAGGGCGTCGCCCGCGTCGAGGGAGAACGGGTTGTAGTGCACCGATGAGTCGGGCCCGTAGGCGTACTCGGTGCCGTGGAGCCGCTCGACGAGGTAGCTGTACTCTCCCGTGCTGTCCTGGATGAAGATCCTCGCGGAGGGATGCGAGAGGACGGTGTTCGCTATCTCGCGCTTCACCGCGAACGACTTGCCGGACCCCGACATGCCGCAGACGAAGCCGTGCGGGCTCATGAGGCCCTCGCGGTTGCAGATGACGAGGTTGCCGGACAGGGCGTTCTGCCCGTAGTAGCCGCCGCCCTCCATGTCGAGCTCGAGCGTCGTGAAGGGCACGAAGATGCCGAGCTCGCGCGTCATGAGGTCGCGGTAGACGTCGCAGTGGTTGTGCCCGAGGGGCAGCACCGAGTTCAGGCCCTCCCTCTGGCGCAGCGCATACGCCTCGAGCTCGATGCCCTCCGCCTGTGCCGCCGAGATGATCTGCTGCGCCTGCTCGTGGAGCCTCGCCTTGGTGTCGGCGTAGGTGAAGACCAGGCCGCTGAAGAAGTAGGAGCGCTGGCTCAGGTGCACGAGGAGGTCGAGCACGCGGGCGTTCTCGTCCTTCGCCTCGGCGAGGGCGGGGGAGAGGAGCTCGTAGTCGTAGCCGCCCCTGATCGCGCGACGCTGCTCGTCGATGACCTCCTTCTGGATCCATCCCGCCTGCGCCCTGGACATCTCGATCGCCTTCGACTTGTCGATGGGCTGGAGGTGCCACGAGACGGCCATGGGGATGGGGAGGTCGAGGATCGACGCGATCGCGCGGTCGGTCACCTCCGCCGCGAAGTCGGGGCGGAAGACGAGGATCTGGCACCACGTCTCGCCGCTCCTGTAGCAGACCGCCTCCGCCCCGCTCGGCTTGAAGTTGAGCGAGGAGGGGCAGACGAAGTCCTTAGCTGTGAGCGGGGAGGTGGAGCTGAGATCCCGCTCGTAGCTGAAGTTGAAGGGCCTCCCCGGCCTGAGGATCGAGCTGATGACGGCGAGCCGCTCCTGCCCGTCGAGGCGGTGCGTCCTCGACTTGAGGGCGCCCATGCTCTGGCTGATCCAGCTCCTGGACCGTGCGAGCAGCTGCATGGCGCGCTCGGGGCTCGGGGCGAGCGTCGAGAAGGTGATGTAGCGGTCGCGGCGTATGTTGGACGACCCCTCCCGCATCTTGGAGGAGAGGATCGCGTTGAACACGCGCGCGGCATCGGCGTTCTCCCCGCAGGCCGCCGGGTCGAAGAAGCGCCTCGACTCGATGTCCTCCTCGGAGAGGAGCGTGTTCGTGATCGTGAACTCGAGCGAGGTGCTCGGGGAGAAGTGGTCGACGAGGCGGCAGAGCTCGCGGAACATCTCGGACTGGGACTCTGTCCTGGCCGTCTGGTAGCTCACGTCCTCGAAGGAGAGCGTCTGCGAGAAGAGCCCCTCCTCGACCTCGCAGGTGCCGTCGCTGAACATGAGGTCGAAGCCTATGGCCGAGTAGACGTCCCGGGCGTGCCTCCTCGCGCGGCGGCGCTCCTCCATCGCCGAGGCGAGCGTCTTGTCGCGGGCGCGCATGCGCTCGACGGCCTCCCTGTAGGAGAGCTCCTCCTCGTCGCGGGCCGGCAGCAGCATGGCGCGCAGGCGCCCGAGGAGGCCCGTAGGCGCCGTCGCCGGCGCGGGGGCCTCGGGCTCCTCGTCGCCCATGTCGGCCTCGCCGAGGTCGTAGACCTCGAGCGGCCCCTCCTCGTACGCGTCGCTCACGTCGACGGGCAGCTCGAGGCCGCACGACGGGCAGAACCTCGTCGCGCGACCGACCTGCTCGTGGCATGCGGGGCATCTCCTGCCGAGGTCAAGCGTCTGGCCACCGCTCGAAGCCCCTCGTGCGGCGGTACTTCCTGTAAGCCCTGGAAATCTCATGTCCCTCCCTTGCAGCCGCGGGCATGCCCTCGAGCCCCGCGGCCTCGTAGCGCGCGCCGTTGCCGTAGACGAGCTCGTCGTCGCCGAAGTTGTGCCGGAGCCACAGCGGCAGCCAGCGCTCGAACTTCATGCCCTCGGGCTCGAGGAACCCGATCGCCCAGAACGGGATCACGGCGACGAAGACGACGATGCCGATCGAATCCGTCCCGACCCCGAGCGCGAACCACGCCCATGCCGCGATGAGGACGGCGGTCGCCAGGGCGAGCGCGATGCAGGCCAGCGTGCGGGCGGTGAGCCCTCCCGCGATCTTGGGCCGGTACTTGGTGAGGTCGGCGTGGATGCTTGTGGTGAGCATGGGCCGCTCCTAGGTGGCGACCCATGCGGTGGGGAGCCCGCCGAAGATGGCGGAGGCGACCATGATGATGGCGCCGGCCACGATCGCCTGGAAGGCGGAGACGATCTGCGCGCCGCCGCCCTTCGTGTCGCTGAACACGGCGATGCCGATCTGGACGAAGCCCCATCCCATGATCGCGGCGCCAATGAAGAAGACGCCCTGCGCGATGGTGTTCATGATCGACTGCAGCGTCCCCTGGGCGTCGAACGACGATGCCAGGAGCATGCGCGCCCCGATCTCCGTCAGTGTCCCTACCATGCGTATCTCCTCAATCTCGGGGCCCTCCGGCGGGCGGCCTCGGGAGGATTTCTGCTATCCTCGTCTCCGAGGGGAGCTCGCCTGCGAGCCTTCTCTCGTACGGATCCGGCTGCCCGGGATGCGGCGGGGGTGGAAGCCCAATGCATCGCAGCGACCCTCGTGTCGCCCGGGCGGCCGCTCTCTATCTCCCCATCACGAATCCCCCGTCCCGCCGAGCGCTCGCTCTGCGTCCTGCTCCGCCTCGAGGGCCTGCCTCCATGCGGATGCCTCGGCCCCCAGGGGCGAGCCCGCGTCCCGCCAGGACCCGAAGTCGAACTCGTAGTGCCGCTCGGGCGGGCATCCGGGGTCGAACATGTAGGCGGGGTCGTAGTTCCTGTGCTCGAAAACCCAGCTCTTGTCGTCCTCGATGGGGTACTCGGAGCCCATCCATACGACGGCGTGGCCCGCGTCCATGTGCGCGAGCTCCGAGGCCTCGAAGACGTCCTGCTCCTTCTGCGAGTACTGGTAGGAGACGTCGGGTATCGCCCCGCCGTGGACGGTCTCTGACTGGACGGTGATGGTGCGCTTCCCGCTCTCCTCGGCGAACTGCCTTGCGGTCGCGTAGTCCTGCCCTCCCGCGAGGAACACCGTTGTGGCGCAGTTGCCGCGGATGGTGTCGGACCCCTCCTGCCCGTAGACCTCCTTCAGCTGCGAGAGGTTCTGGAGGATGATCGTGAGGTCGATGTTGCGCGAGCGCACGACGGCGATGCACTGGTCGAACGACGGGAGCTTCCCGATGTTCTTGAACTCGTCCATGATGATCGAGACGGGCCTGGGGAGCCTGCCGGTCCCCCTGTCCGCCTCCGACATCGGGAGGAAGATCGCCTGCCACATGAGGATGGAGAGCAGCGCGTTGAGCTTCCCGTCGAAGTCCGACGTCCTCACGAAGATCGCGCGCGGTGGACGGCGGGTACCGTCTGCCCTCCTCGTCTGCCCGAGCTCCTCGAGATGGAGCTCGTCGGCGCCGTCATCGCCGGAGAGCATCTCGAGGACGTCGTCGGAGCAGAGGCTCGTCATGCGGGCGTGCGACGAGATGACGAACGAGCGGAGGGTCTTTCCCGCCCCGCTCCTGAACTGATGCCACTTGCGCAGCGCCATGTCCTCGGTGACCGAGAGGCCCCGCCTCCTCGTCCCGCGGACGATGCGCTCTGCCGACGGGTCGGCCCCGTCCCGCCTTCGCATCCTGGTGGGGACGCGGTGCTGCCTCTCGGGGACGTGGACCTGCCTCGCCTTGCGCGCGGCCTCGGCCCGCGTCCTCGCGGGGGAGACCTTCATGCCCGTCTCGATCTGCTCGAAGATCCTGTCGACGGGGCACGGCCTCGGACGGGAGCCGCCCTCCTCCTCGACCTTGAGGTAGCTCGTGAACTTGAAGAAGCTCTTCAGGGTGAACTGGTCCCGGGGGAACCAGTCGAGGAGCAGGTAGAGGATCGCCTGGTAGAGGAGGCGCTCGCCGTTGTCCCAGATGGGGTCGTTCGACTCCTTGCCGTTGTTCGTGTTCCTGATGAGGCACTCGACGAAGGTGTCGACCTGCGCATGGGTCGTTATGGCCGCGAGGGGGTTCCACTTGATTGACTTGTCGAGGTCGACGAGGTCGAGCTGGACGGGCTCGATGCCCGCCTCCACGAGGGCCATCCCGCAGCGCTTGATGTCCATGCCCTTCGTGTCGATGACGACGAGGTCGCGCCCTGCTCCGAGCTGGAGGATGTTGGGCTCGACGTAGCCCGCGGTCTTCCCGGACCCCGAGCCCCCGACGATGAGGACGTTGCGGTTGTTGATGGACCTGCGCACGCCGCCGGTCTTCCTGAGGGCGATGCCGAGGTTCTTGGTGAGGACGATGTTGTTGTCCGGGTCCTCGCGGTCCCTGTAGACCGCGCCCTCCGCGACGGTGCCTTTCCGCGACTTGCCGTGCGTCCCCTCCCTCACGACGTCGCCGTGCGAGAGGAGGGCGAGGCTGTAGACGAGGATCGGCGCTGAGAAGAGCACCGCCGACAGGGCGAGCGCGGGGATGGACGAGGATACGGCGAGGGGGTCGGAGAGTATCGAGGGCAGGATGCCCTCGGCCGCCGATCCGAAGACCGCCTCGAGCGGGTTGCGCGAGGAGGCGATGAGGGCTCCCCAGCGGTTCCCGATGTAGCCGCATGCGGCGCCGGCGCCCAGGGCGGCGAGCGCCCCCGTCCCCCTGGCGCTCATAGCGCGCCTCCCGCGGCGCCATCCATCTGGCGCTTCTTCTCGTTGAAGTAGGCGGACCATTCCCGGAGGGACTCGAGCCTGTCGGTGACCCGCCTCGAGGGCTTGTCGGGGAAGGCGAGGGCATGGAGCCTCCGCGCCTCGGCGTCGGTCGCGACGAGCTCCTCGGCGAGGCGCTCGTCCGCCTCCGCCGCGTCCTGCTCGGCGCGCTCCTCGGCGAGCCTGCGCTCCGCCTCCTCCGCCGCCATGCGCCCGGCCTCCTCCTCGGCCGCGCGCATGGCGCGTGCCCTGATGGCGGAGTCGAGCGTCAGCCCCTCCATGGGGCGTTCGGGGGCGATCCACGTCGAGAGTGCGGCGATGAAGCGGTCCTCGCAGCCGTCTTCCTCCAATGCGGAGACGTAGCTCCGGTATCCCTCCGAGAGGATGGCAGCGTCGATGCCCCGCTCCAGGGCATCCGCCCATGCGCCGGCGGCCGCCTTCCTCGACCTTGCATTGCGCTTCGAGAGGGGCATGGCGTCCCAGGCGGCTGCGAACTCCGGCGAGCCGTCGACCTCATCTAGCGTTGCTCTTGGACCTGTTTTGGAAGACCCCGACCCAGACCCATCGTCCCCATTGCTCGGGGCATGATGCCTACGGATGCCGTCATCCGCTGGGTTAGGGTTTTTAATCTCATATTCTCTTAGTGTATGTCGGTGTAAATTCGGGGGGAGGGGTGCGGAAATTTCCCCATAGGGGGGACCACTTTCTGGCCCCGCCTGTGCGGAAATCTCCCCATAGAGGGGGCCTGTTTCATGTCCCCCTGCGGCCTTCCCGTCCTGGGTGCCTGCCGAGGGGAAGGTGAGCTCCCTCAGCCGGTCGATGCAGATGTCGATGTTCAGGCAGTTGTTGAGGGACCGCCCGTTGTACGACTCCGTCGTGTAGATGCGCTTGATGACGCCGAGGTCCTCGAGCAGGCCGACCGCCGCCTTGACGCGGTCCTTGCTCTCGTTGAAGAGCCTTGCCAGTTCGCCGTAGCTCGTCTGGTAGTACCTGTGCCTGCGGTCGAACTTCATCTTGTAGTCGATGACGTGCTCGTCTCCGACGAAGCGTGCCTCCTGGTAGGGCATGTACTTGTAGACGACGTGGGAGAGGATGAGCATGGCGAGCCAGTTGGGCTTGTCGCCCTTCGCCTTCGTGGGGTCGACTATGGTCTGGCGCCAGTAATGGGGGATATGGTCCCCTGCGGGCCATGCGAAGCCGATCATCTGGTTGACCCGCTCGTTGGGCGTGTAGTTGACCTTCCCCATCGCTGCGCAGCCTCCGATTACCGCTCGGCAGGCGCGCCGAGCGCGGCGAGGCCCTCGGGCACGATCCTGAGATAGAGCGCGCTCTGCGGACGCGTTGACGCGTCGGGCAGCGGCACCTCGTCCGACCGCACGTCGCGCTCTATGGCGCCGAGGCCCTCGAGCTTGACGACCGCGGCCTTCACGCGCCTCTTCGGGCAGTTCAGGGCATGGGCGAGCTCCTGGTACGAGAGGTGGAAGAAGCCCGCGTCATCGCAGTCGGTCTCCCCGTGCCATCCGGCGCGGTCCCCGTAGGCGCTGCCCTCCACGAGCCGGGCGCTCGCCATCTTGACGAGGATGGCGAGGACGTCCTGGGCGAGGAGGTCGGGTCTGCCCGAGGGAGTGAGCACGGAACGGTACCACGAGATGGGCTTCGCCACCCCTGCATGGGCGGAGCCGTCGGGCTCGAGCCCGAGGAGCATGTTATGAAGGCGGGCCTTCTCGGCGGATATCGTCCGCATCTACCTCACCTTCTCGGCGATGTCCACGATGACCTCGCCGATCTCGGTCGAGGCCTCCTCCTGCTGGATTGCCATCGCCGCATCTTCGAGCTCTTCGTCGACCGAGACCGAGTACTCGGGGTCTCGGATCTCCGCCTCGCCTTCCCGCGAAGGGAGGGGAGCGTCGTGGGCGTCGGCGGCCTCCTGGGGAGCCTGCGCCTCCAGCCCCTTCGCTCCGATGCCGAGCGATGCGAGGGTCGAGTTGACGATCGAGCCCTCTCCGAGGAGGGGGTCGAAGGCGACAGTGGCAACATATTGCCCATTGATGGGGTTCACATTGGATTGAACGAGGATGTTCTTCTCCTCGAGGCGTTCGACGAATGCATCCCTCTTCGCCTCGGTACCGAAGCTATATGTCATGACCATGAGGTCGTATCCAGGGCTTCTCGTTCCAGGTGCAGGTAATCTTCCCGGCTCTGTGCCGCCGCGCTCCGCTGCCGAGCTGAGGGATTCCTCTATGCGGGGAAAAACATATCTCGATACGAAGTCCCTCGTCATCTTGGACATCGACTGGGTGCTCTCTCTTCCTGCGTCATCGCCGGCATCGTATGGCATGGCATGCCCTTCTCTCTGTACGGATCCGATCATCCCGCCGCGGGGTGTGGAAGGCCCCCATGGCAGGTGCGCGATCATCTCAAGTGCAATCGCTTGGCATGATTATCCCAGCTCAGGGCGGTAGCAGCCCTTTAGATGCACGATGTGGGCAGAACTGATCGGATGCTGCACGATATTGCTCATCTCCTGTTGCAAACGGTCCTTACGGCGAGTTATTTCGACCCTTCCCTACGCAGCTCGGACACCGCGATCACCATAGGCTTCCTGTAGTCGCTCAAGCGGAGGAGGTAGTCGATCGAGCAGCCGAAGATGCCGGCGAGGGTGACGAGCTGCTTGTCGGTCAGGGTCTGCTCCCCGGACTCGATCCGCCTTATCGACGACGTCCCGCTGTAGCCGAGCTTGCTCGCCAGGTCCTCCCGGGTCATTCCCACGCGGATGCGCTCTATGGAGACGTTGTTCCTCAATTCGGTTACCGCCTAGCGCAGCTCAAACTCACGCGGAAGGTAATCATCCATTCCGGCAATCTCATAGACAGTCCGCGGATTGAAGAAGAGACGGTTCCCGATTTTTACCGCAGGCAGCTTGTTTTGCCTTACGAGTCGGTAGACGTAATCGGTTGAAAAGCCGAGGAACTCAGCAACCTCTTCGGCATTCATCGGCTTTGACGGATCGAAGACCGGGATACGGTCGAATACCCTGAGCATAGTCTTGCGCGGAACGATTTTCGGCATTTTCAGTTCTCCTTGGGTTCTGAGGTGGGGCTATCCGACTGGATGGGGATTCCTGCCAGTACGACATTTGGGATAGGCAACCTGTAATCACTCAGGCCGAGCAGAAAATCGCTCGACACGTTGAAATAACGAGCAAGAGCGATGATCTGCTCTCCGTTCATCTGGGACCTTCCCTCTTCCCAAGATCTGAGCTGATGAACGGTGAAGCCTGTCGCTTCTGCGAGATCGGCGCGTCTAATCCCTGCTCGAGCTCTTTCCGCGGCAATGTTGTTTCCATATTTGGTCACTTTGCTCTCCAATAACTCGAATATGAGTTATATATATGATAGGAAAGCAAAATGGGGTTTGCAACTCATTTTTGAGTACTCAGAGCAAAAATAATGCATAATAGAGCTATCGGAACTGAAGGGAGAATCAGATGAGCGCTAACATCATGGTTGCCACACGCCTCCGTGAGGCAAGAGTGGAAAGCGGCCTCAACCAGAAGGAGGCGTCCATCGTCCTCGGCATCCCTGTTTCCACGCTCGCAAGGTACGAGCAAGCTGTCACCGATGTGACCGGGGATGCTGTTGCTAAGATGGCGAAGGCATACGGCGTTACGGCCGACTGGATTCTCGGACTCTCCGATTTTAAGACGAACGTTCAAGGCATGGGAAAGTGCGATCGATGCGTTCCCATTCTCGGTGCCTACGTTCAGATGAATGAGGGGAGCAGGGGCGCGCTGAACGAGGTCATCGATGCCCTTGTCTATAGGGACTCGACTATCAACAACAACCATGTTGACCAGAATGGCGACGGGAACAACAGCGTCGTCAACGGCGACAATGCTTCCGTCGTCAACTGCTCCGGCAATGCAACCGTGAGCATCAGCAACAGGAACAATGGAGACGACACCGGAGAGTAGGGGGATCCTCTATGGCCGCCCTTTCTCACCGAACATATACCGATGATGAGTTGCTTGCCATCATGGCGGGCAGGGAGCTGTCTCAGGAAGGTAATGTCAACGCTTTCTCGCGCCTCTTCGTGGAGCATGACAGCGACGGCGATTG
Source organism: uncultured Coriobacteriales bacterium (assembly GCA_946619045.1). Classification (GTDB taxonomy): domain Bacteria; phylum Actinomycetota; class Coriobacteriia; order Coriobacteriales; family Atopobiaceae; genus RUG721. The sequence continues at coordinate 12,317 of CAMOLV010000014.1, forward strand.
GGTCGTGAAGTTGTTCGACGGTTCGGATCCGCGCTCCGCCATTCAGCTCGAGAACCTCGAGCGCATCTCGCACGTTCAGGGCTTCGGACGCAGCGCGCATGTAACCTGGCCGTACGAGATAGTCATCCGCGATGGCGTCGAGGTGGGATACCGCATGCCTTACGCGGAGGGTGCCACGCTGGCCGATTTGCTCCTCCGAGATGGCTCCAGCTTCCCAGTTGCCCTGCTTAACGAGGCCCTGGCCGCGCTCGACCGCGTCCTCGATGAGCTTGGCCCGTCCATCTGCGTGGGAGACCTGCACGGGGGCAACATCGTGCTAGGCGATGGGGGCGAGATCACGGTTATCGACCCCGACGCCTTCTCCGCGGTGGGCGGGGCGTGCTGCTCCAGCCCGCTTTCCTATATCCCCCGCATCCCCGCCCATCTGCTGGCCTGCGGGAGCAGCCCTGACGGGGGCCCATTGATCGCGGCCTCCCGTTCGCAGGATTTCGGATGCATGCTTCGGCTCTACCTCTCCTTCCTGCTCGGCAGCATGGATGCGTTCGCCATGGAGGAGCGGGTACTCTCCGCCTACCTCGACCACCTGCGCACTCTGCCGTCCTGCCGCACGCTGGCGGATGCGGCCGCCTCGTGGCTCTCCGACGGCAGCACGGAGCGGTGGGATGTTATCGCGACCGCGACGCAGGGCGAGATGGAGAGGGCTTCGTTCGCGGCCTTCTCCAAGACGCCCCCATACAGGTCCCTGCTCGAAAGCCTATACTGGGAGGGAATGGGAACCATACTCTGGGAGTGATGACCATGGCGGATCTCGACACCATCAAATTCTACGGTGTGCACAGCGGCCTTGTTATCAAGCGCAAGGTCAAGGTCGGCCTGTTCAAGAGCAGCATCAAGATCGAGTATGCCGACCTGTTCTTCTACGTGAAGGACGGCCGCTCTTACGAGTTCTTCACCAAGGAAGACATCTCCGACCTCTTCCCGCCTGGAGGCTTCGGGGTCTGCTCCACAAGGTACAGTTTATTCCACACAACGTCGGGTGTGTGGCCGTTCGATGCGGCCACCTTCGCGTCATACACGAAGGGCTACAAGGGCGCTACGCCCTCGGAAATCAGCGCCGCCTTGGCTGACAAGCGCGCGGAGAAGCGGGCTAGGGAGAAAGCCGCGGCAGAGGCGGAAGCTGCTAAGAAGGCTAAGGCGCAGGCCGATCTTGATTGGCTCAACCGCTCGATCTAGCATCGGTCTCTTTGCTCGGGCTCCGATAAGCGCGGGGCTTTGGACTATGCCCTGAGATATTTGTGCCTAGCGGCTGGAGCATGTATCAGCTCCAACTTTTTGCCTTAGGTGAATAGGCCCAACGCCTAGGGCATCAGCGTGTCGAGCTTCTCCATTCCGCTTCGCTTCGCATCCTCCAGGGCATCCGCATAGACATTCAGCGTCATAGAGGCGTCTTTGTGACCGAGGATCTCGGCGAGGGCCTTGATGTCGATTGCCTTTGACCTCACTGCCAGCGTTGCGAATGTATGCCGCAGATCATGGAAAACCGGGTACTCTGATTGGGATCCGTATATACCGTTCGACTTTACGAAAGCCCTCCAGTCTCTCGTTATCATGTCTGGGCTGTAAGGCTTCTCGGTGATCGCATTCCCGACAACGTAGAGGCTCTGTTTCCAAGGAAGCGAGAGCAGGCCTCGCATCTCTTTCATCTTGCGGCGCCGAGCCAGAAGAACCCCTGCCGTCTTTTCCCCAAACGGGATTATCCGTTTAGAATCAGATCCTCCTGGATCCTTGGGAGAGGTGAGCACGTATCCGCCGCGGCCGTTTTTCGAGTAACTGTAGTTGACCGATATCGTGTTGTGGTCGAAATTGACGTCCGTCCATCTTAGGGCGCAGATCTCTCCGCGTCGCATGCCTGTTGCAAGTGCGATGTAGACCGCAGTGGAAAAATCGTCGGGGATTCGCGGCATGAGAAGCGAAAGAACCTTGTCCCTTCCTCCCTCTGTGAGGGAGTTGATCGGCTTTGGCCGGGCTTTCGGGCTCCGCATCGATGCCATCGGCGAGAAGGGAATCTTGCGGTTGATGACAGCCTCTTTGAAGACGGAGGCGAGAAACGAGTGATGATGCTTCAGGGATGATCCTGCCAAGCCGCTCTGCGCGAGCGAGGACTCGTGCCGGCGGATGTCCTCGGTTGTAATGTCTCCGATGGGCATATGCGCGAGGGGCGTTTTCGATAGCCGGTTGGTCTCGCTTAGATAGCCAAGGTACGTCGAGTCCTTCACAAGGTATCTCTTCGCCTCTGCGTATCTGTAGCAGAACTCTAGCAAGGGCGCGTCCGAGAGGATAATGGGGGATGCCGCAGCGTCGTTGGCGATGAGCTCGTCCCGCCAGTCGCGCAGAACCTTCTCGGCGCTTTGCTTTCCCCGCATATCGCCCTTCTTCGGGGTGCATCGTACGCCGGTCCTCTTCGTTAGCCTCTTCTGCGTTCCAGCCTCCTGATAGGAGATGACCGCTTTCCATTCGCCCCTGTCTTTTTGCACCGAGCCTTGGCTGTATTTTTTCATCTGCAGCTACCTGCTTTCAGCACCCTGGGTGCTGAAAGGGTGCTGAAAGTAGCACCTCGACCAGCAAAC
>CAMOLV010000015.1 GCA_946619045.1 uncultured Coriobacteriales bacterium
TCCGAGACCTACGGCACCATCGTGTACCAGGAGCAGGTCATGCAGATCTCGGTCACGATGTGCGGCTTCTCCAAGGGCGAGAGCGACTCGCGCGTGCGCAAGCCCGTGGCCAAGAAGAAGATCAAGCTCCTCACCTCCACGGTGTTCCACTGGGAGGACGGCCACGACGAGACCACCTACGACCACTGGATGAACGGCGCGGTGCGCAACGGCTACAGCCGAGAGATCGCCCAGAAGATCTGGGACGACGTCCTCGAGTTCGCCTCCTATGCCTTCAACAAGAGCCACTCGGCAGGCTATGCCATCCTGGTCATGCAGACGGCCTGGCTCAAGGCCTACTTCCCCAAGGAGTACATGGCCTCGGTCCTCACGTCCTACATGGGCAAGACCGACAAGATCACGCACTACATCTCCGCCTGCCGCCATGAGGGCATCAAGATCCTGCCCCCCGACATCAACGAGAGCGGCACCGACTTCACCGCCACCGCCGAGGGCATCCGCTTCGGCTTCGCCGGCATCCGCGGCGTGGGCGAGGGCGTGGGCGAGGCCATCCTCGCCGAGCGCAAGAAGGGCGGTCCCTTCAAGAGCCTCTACGACTTCTGCGAGCGCGTCGACAACACGCAGGCCAACCGCCGCGTGGTGGGCACGCTCATCAAGGCGGGCGCCTTCGACTCCACCGGATACACCCGCATGCAGCTCTGGAGCTTCATCGACGAGAGCAATCCCGAGAACATCTTCGACGCCTCGGCGCGCCGCCAGAAGGAGCGTGCCGTCGGCCAGCTCTCGATGTTCGACATGTTCGCCGACGTGGCGGGCTTCTCCACCGACATCCCCGCGCCCGACGGCATCGAGTGGGACCGTACGCTCAAGCTCTCCTACGAGCACGAGGCGCTCGGCATCTACGTATCCGACCATCCGCTGCGCCCCTACGAGTACGCACTCGCCAAGGCGCGCGACTACACCATGGGCGACATCCAGGTGTCCGAGGAGACCGTCGACCCCGCCACCGGTGCCGCGCGGACGCGCTACAAGGTGCCCGAGGGCCGCTCGGTGCGCCTCGCCGGCATGGTGACGGGCCTCCAGAAGAAGAACACCAAGAACGGCGACGCGATGGCCGTCTTCACCCTCGAGGATATGGAGGGCGAGGTGGGCTGCGTCGTCTTCCCCAAGCTCTACAAGGAGTGCGCGGCAGCGCTCGCGGGCCAGGTCGATGCCGAGACGGGTGAGACGAGCGGCAACGTCTTCGTCAAGATCGCGGGCAAGCTCGAGCGCTCCGACCGCGGCGACCAGGTCATCTGCCAGAGCGTCGAGCCGCTCATCCTGTCGGACGAGGCCAACCGCGCCAAGGTGGTCGAGATCAACATCCCCGCGCGCATGCTCTCGCGCCCGCGCATGGACGAGCTCGGTGCCATCTTCGGACGCTACCGCGGCATGGACCGCGTCGAGCTCCGCGTGGAGGGCTCTTCCGGCGAGACCATGCGCATGGAGCTCCCGTCGCGCATCGACGCCCACAACATGGTGCTGCTCGCCGAGGTGGCCGACCTCTTCGACCGCTCCGCCACGGTGAGGGTGGTCTAGCGCGTCGGTTTCAAGGTATCATTGCAAGTATGAGGGAAGTCCCAACCAGAGAGGGGAAACGATTATGGCAGATGTCAAGTTCTATCGCTGCAACCACTGCGGCCTCATGGTCGCCGTCGTGAAGGACGGCCCCTGCACCCCCATGTGCTGCGGTGAGAAGATGGAGCTCCTCGAGGCCGGTTCCACCGATGCCGCCGTCGAGAAGCACGTTCCCGAGGTCAAGGTCGAGGGCGACGACGTCTTCGTGCGCGTCGGCTCCGTCGAGCACCCCATGCTCGATGCCCACTACATCGAGTGGATCGCCTATGCCGACGGAACCAAGATCGGCATCAAGTACCTCAAGCCCGGCGACGCCCCCGAGGCCACGTTCGCCAAGACCGCAGAGCATGCCACGGTCTACGCCTACTGCAACCTGCACGGTCTCTGGAAGGCCGAGATCTAATACCCGCGCGATCGCATCGGTAGGGTAACCAGCGTCCCTCCGCATCGGTTCTAGCCTTAAGATGGATAGGAACAGATGCGGAGGGATCATTCATGAACATCGCAATAGCCCAGATGAACGTGCAGCCCGGGGCGTTCGGGCAGACGGTCGAGCGCATGCTCGCCTTCTGCGAGCGCGCCAAGAACTCCGGGGCACGCCTCACCATATTCCCCGCCCACGCCCTTGCCGGGGGCTGTCCCTTGGACGATGCCGATCAGGAGGGATTCATCGCCGACCTGCTCGAATCCCTCCAGGACTTCGCCGAGGAGACGGCGACCGACTGCCTTGTCCCCGTGGTGGGCGAGTTCGCCGGACAGCCGCTGCTCGAGGCGGTGCTCGTGCGCGACCATGAGGTCCACGCCCTGCGCATGGAGAACGAGTTCGAGGCGTTCCGCCGCGAGTTCGACGGCGCGGAAGACGGCGAGGGCGGGGAGGACGACACCATCACCTTCGAGCTCGACGGCCTCCGCTTCGCGATCGCGTTCTCCAACGAGGATCTCGATGCCCTCGGATCGCTGGGCCATGCCTTCGATGCGGTCGTCTTCGCATCGACCTACGGGTTCTCGCACGACAACCCCTCCACGCAGCTCGCCGCCGCGCTCACCGAGTCGCGCTATCCGGGCGACGTGGAGCGCACGGGCGCATGGCTCATCGCGGCGGGCACCCTCGGCATCATCGACACGCAGGTCTTCTCGGGCGGGTCGTTCGTGCTCGCGCCATGGGGCGAGCTCGCCGCCGAGGGGCCGTCGTTCGAGGAGGCTCTCGTCACCTGCAACGTCGACCCCACCTCGGAGGGTCCGCTCGCCAATCCCCTCGTCCCCGACGTCCCCGACCGCCTGCTCACCCTCATGAGCGCCATCATCGCGGGACTCAACGGGTTCTGCCGCTCGGAGAACGTGCGCGACGTGGCGATCGTCATGGACGGCTCGCTCGCATCGTCCACCCTCGCGACGCTCGCATGCGATGCGCTCGGGCCCATGCACGTGCACGCTATCGTCGGAGCAGCCGAGAACCCCCAGCTCGAGGCTGCTGCACGGGAGCTCGCAGGCCGCCTGCGCCTCGACGCGACGATGGCGCCGGAAGGCGCGAGCCGCGATCAGGTCGAGGTCATGCGCGCCGAGCTCGTGCGCTCGTCCGGCGCGCTCGCCCTCCTCGACCTCGATAAGACCGGCTTCTGCCTCGAGAACCGCGCCGGATCCCTGTGCGTGGGCGGGTTCGCCCCGCTCGGCGATGTCTACCGTTCCGACGTGGTGGCGCTCGCCCGGCTGCGCAACACGATCTCGCCGGTCATCGGGCCGTTCTCGATGCGGGCCTGGAAGGTCCCGCAGATCGAGGGCATCGAGAAGCGCTACATCACCGCGAGCTCGCAGCTCGAGTTCATCGACTACGTGCTCTCGGGACGCATCGAATGGGGGCGGAGCTACACGCAGATCGTCGAGGACGACCGCGGCGGAGAGCTCGCCGAGCGCGTGCTCGAGCTCCTGCGCATCCGCAGGATGGCTCGCCTTGCGGCGCCGCGCGTGCTGATCGTCTCGTCGCAGTCGCTGATGGAGATGCCCCAGTCGTTCGGCCTGCGCTGGCACGACAGGGTGCGCGATCAGGGCGGGGACAGCTGGAAGCAGTTCGAGGGCTTTCTGCAGTCCCTCGCCAAGCCGCAGGCGAAGCAGTCTGCCGAGGGCATGCAGCGCGAGATCGGCGAGACCCTCGCGTTCCTGCGCGACCTCGCCGCGACGGGCGGGCTCTTCGATCCGACGGGAATCTCCGGCCAGGATGGCTCCCAGCATCGCGGACGTCCCGGCGAAGGCGGGGAGTCGTGGTCGTTCGGCAGTCCTTTCTCCGAGAACTGACCCGCATCTGTGATACCATAGAACGAACGTTCTAGGAATCGGCGGGAGGGCATGTGATCATCCTCGGCATCGACCCGGGCCTTGCGCACACCGGATGGGGTGTGGTCGAGACGCGCGGACCGCTCGTGCGGGCGCGTGCCTACGGCTGCATCGCCAGCACGGCCGACGAGCCCATCGACATGCGCCTGGGACGCATCTTCCGCGAGATCTCCGATGTGATCTCCAAGTACGGTCCCACCGACCTCGCCATCGAGAAGATCTTCTTCGGGCAGAACGCGCAGTCCGCCATCCCCACGGCGCAGGCCCGCGGCGCCGCGATCGCCGCATGCGCCGCATCGGGCCTCACGGTGGGGGAGTACACCCCCATGGAGATCAAGCAGGCGGTCGTGGGCACCGGCAGCGCCGATAAGGCCCAGGTCACCTACATGGTGCGCCATGTGCTCGCGCTCGACCACGACCCCAAGCCGGACCACGCGGCGGACGCACTGGCGGCCGCCGTCTGCCATGCGCACCTCTCGCGCACCTACGCCCTGTCCCGCCCCCATAACCAGATCGAGGAGCTCACGTGATAGTCCAGCTAACCGGAACGCTTGTCGAGGTCCTGCCCAGCTCTGCGGTCATCGACTGCATGGGAGTCGGCTACGAGCTCGGCATCTCTGCGATCACCGCATCCCAGCTGCCCGCGGCGGGCACCTCGGGAGTCACCATCCTCACGCGCCTGATCGTGCGCGAGGACGCCCAGGAGCTCTACGGGTTCGCGACGCGCGAGGAGCGCGCCCTCTTCGACCGCCTGCGCGCCATCTCGGGCGTGGGCCCCAAGCTCGCGCTCGCGGTGCTCTCCACGTTCACGCCCGCCCAGCTCGCCACCGTCGTCGTCACGCAGGACATCAACCGCATGTCGCAGGTGCCGGGCGTGGGAAGGAAGAAGGCCTCGCGCCTGCTGGTCGAGCTCTCCGACGTGTTCCAGAAGGACATGGAGCTCAAGATGCTCGTGGGCCTCTCGGAGCCCATCGCCGCACCCGCTGCGGCGGCTGCGAGCGAGGCGCCCGTCTCCGAGGCGAAGGCCGCCCTGCTCTCGATGGGATTCACGCCCGCCGAGGTCGAGCTCGCGCTCGACGGTGCCGCGGACGCGGGAGTCGACGGCACGAAGGCCCTGCTCTCGTATGCGCTCAAGCGCCTGGGAGGTGGTAGGTGATGTGGGAAGCGCAGGATGACGATCTGTTCGGCGGCGCCGGCCAGGCTCCCAAGAGCACGGCACGCGATGTGACCGGAAAGCTCACCGCCGAGGATCTCGACCAGGACCGCACCCTGCGGCCCAAGACGCTCGACGAGTACTGCGGCCAGCAGCGCGTGCGCGACAACCTGCGCGTGCTCATCCAGGCTGCCAAATCGCGCAACGAACCGCTCGACCACGTGATCTTCTCCGGCCCTCCGGGTTTGGGAAAGACCACGCTCGCAGGCGTGGTTGCCAACGAGATGGGTGCCAAGCTCCACACCACGAGCGGCCCCGCCATCGAGCGCACGGGCGATCTCGCTGCCATCCTCACCAACCTCGAGGAGGGCGACATCCTCTTCGTCGACGAGATCCACCGCCTCAACCATCAGGTCGAGGAGGTGCTCTATCCCGCGATGGAGGACTTCTTCCTCGATATCGTCATCGGCAAGGGTCCGGCGGCCCGTTCGATCCGCCTCGACCTGCCGCGCTTCACCCTCGTGGGCGCCACCACGCGCACGGGCCTGCTCACAGGGCCGCTGCGCGACCGCTTCGGCATCTCGTACCGCCTCGACTACTACACGCCCGAGGAGCTCGCGCAGATCGTGCAGCGCTCGGCGAGCCTGCTCGACGTCGCTATCGACCATGAGGGCGCCCTCGAGATCGCATCGCGCAGCCGCGGAACGCCCCGCCTCGCAAACCGCCTGCTCAAGCGCGTGCGCGACTATGCGCAGGTGCGCGGCGACGGCTCCATCGACGCGCAGATCGCCGCCACGGCGCTCAAGTTCTTCGAGATCGACGAGCTCGGCCTCGACTCCATGGACCTCAAGATCCTCCATGCGCTCTGCGAGACGTTCCGCGGCCGTCCCGTGGGCCTCACCACCGTCGCGAGCGCCGTCTCCGAGGATCCGTCCACGCTCGAGGACGTCTACGAGCCCTACCTCATGCAGCGCGGCCTCATGGTGCGCACGCCGCAGGGACGCATGGCAACCCTCGCAGCCTTCGACCACCTGGGCATCGTCGCCCCGCAGGGGGTGTAGGCATGCTGCAGCGCGATTATCTGCTCGAGGTCATCGCACGGTTCGTCGAGGCGCTCATGCGCGCGTTCAGGCTCGCCATCGAGAAGGGCGACGAGCAGGGGTGCAAGCAGGTCGAGCAGGCGGTGGCGGACCTGCTCGAGCTGGATCCCGACACCTTCTCCGTGCTCGCTCCCAACAGCCTCGTGCAGCTCATGGAGCTCTCGGGCATCGGGGAGAGCGTCTCGGAGTACGTGGGCTATGCGCTCGACCGCGTGGCCGACGTCTACGAGGACATGGGCGATGGGGCTACGGCCGAGCTGCGCCGCGCGCAGGCGGAGGCCATCGAGGCCGCGTACGGCGGCGATCTCACGCATGTTCCCGAAGAGCTCGACGAGCTCGACCGCGAGCTGTTCGGCTAGGGCTCCGCTACCTCGGATTCCGTCTCGACCTCCGCATCGGCAGACCCGGCGTTCTTGGGCGGAACGTAGTTCGCCTTCCCTGCGTCATGGACGGCCTGGACATCGCCCTGATCGCCGAAGATATGCCCGTAATAGTCGTATTCGAGCAGCACGGCGCAGAAGTTGACCTTGTCCTCCACGTAGCGCGTGGTGGATTCTACGTATCCCTCGGGGATCTCGACGCCCTCGTTGGGGATGAAGGTGTTGGAGTCCGCGAAGTAGGTGCCCAGGTCGCTCACCCAGTCGTACGAGAGGTTGAAGACCACAGGGAGTGCCTCGGAGAAGACGTCGCGGCCCGGCAGCAGGCGGGAATCCCATTCGGCTCCGAACATGTTCAGGAGCGTGGGCAGGATGTCGCATGCGGAGACGGGTTCGTTCACCACGATCGGCTCCTGGTCCTCGAGGGAGCCGGACCAGATGATCAGGCGGTTATGGTCGCGCTGGATGCTGTTCTCGACGTTATAGCCGTAGAGCTCCGAGAGGTACGTGAGCGATCCGTCGGCATCGAGTCCGTACGGGAAGTGGTCTGCGCTGATCACGATGACGGTATGGTCGGCCATGCCGCGCTCCTCGAGCTGCCCGATAAGGTACTCCATCGCCCGATCGAGGTCCATGTTGCTGGCAAGATACGCGCCAACGGGCTCGGAGTAGTCGAGGCCGGCTGCTTGGTACTCGTCGTAGTACTTCTCCGACATGGCGTTGCCGTCCCAAGAATAGCCGCCGTGCCCGGAGACGGACATGTAGTACACGTTGAACGGCTCGGCATCGCAGTAGATGTTGTCGAACGTGCCCTTGACCATCTCGAGATCGGACTCGGGCCACTGCCACTCGACGTACTCCTCCATGCCGTTGCCGTAGCCCATGAAGCCGTTGTTGTAGCCCAGGTTGTTGTGGGTGATGTCGCGGTCGTAGTAGGTGTAGGTGTTGTTGTGGAACGCCCAGCCGTTGTAACCCAGGCGGTTGAGCACGTTGCCCATCGTGAAGTAGTTGTTGTGGTAGGCCTTTCCCTTGACCGACTCGCCGCCCTCGGTAGCGAGGCAGCCGAAGATGTTGGCGCATTCGCCGCCGGTGGTGCCGGCGCTCGCGAACTGGTAGTAGTTGGTGAACTGGATGCCCTTGGTCGCCATGCGGTAGAGCGTGGGCGTGAGGTCCTCGCGGATCGCCTCGGCGGAGAACGCCTCGCCCGAGATGAAGATGAGGTTGTATCCCTGGAAGATGCCCGTCATGGAGTTCTTGCTGGTCGCCGAGAGGGACTGCACGTAGGCATCGGTGTACTCGAAGTCTCCCGAGAGCGAGTCGAAGTCGATGTCCATGATGTTGGGTCCGAAGTTCTCGGTGTCGATGTAGGAGCCCACCACCTTGAACACGAGCGGTGCGAGCTTCTTGCCCGCCCGCAGCGCGACCGCGGAGGTGGAGCGCTCGCGCTCGACGTGGAACTCGTACTCGGCTGCGGAGCTCTCGCCGGCCTGCACATCCTTGATGAGGCTCGTCGCGAGGCCGAAGTTGGGCACCGAGGTCTGGAAGTTGTAGCGGCTGAAGAACGTCTCGCCGAACGGCCCCATGGCGAGCAGGACGCCCAGGCACACCGCCAAAGACCCCGCCGACATGGCGAGCGAGGGCCATTTCTTCTCGCGCAGGCCATGCGCCGACTGACGGCGCGGGCGCACGAAGAAGGACGCGACCGTGGGCGCGATGAAGAGCACGATGAAGAGGATGCCCGAGGGCGTGAGGATGAGCGCGAGCGCCTCCCCGCCGAACTGGTTGGCGACGCCGCCGGCGCCTCCGAGGACCGTCTTGATGTCGTAGAAGACCTTGAACTCGCGGAATACGAAGTACTCGATCGCGAAGATGACGCCGATCACGAGGATGGCGATGCGGCGCACCCACCATGCCGCGCGCTCGGGAAGCAGCGAGATGAGGAACTCGAGGGCGAGGCCGATGGCGAACGACAGCAGCGCGATGGGAAGGAGGGCGGGTACGAAGGCGGTGCCGGTCGCGAGCTTGAAGACGATCTCGATGAAGAAGAGCGAGAGCGGGAGCACGAAATGCTCGAGGGTCCAACGCCATTCCGTCTCGGTATTGTCGACGGTGTGCCAAGCCATACGATGACCGCATTTCTCTTGGGGAAGAACCTACAGACGCTTAATAATACCGCGCAGCGATGTGGATTTCGCATGCCATGCTCCAAATGGGTTAGAATGAACAGGTCTGTCATCGCACTTGAATCGCCACAGGGAGATAGAATGGCCGAAAGGCACCCAGACAACGGCAGACCGCGCCTGCTTCCTGCGCGGACCGTCACCCGACGTGATGCGCTGCGCCTCCTGATCGGCGCCGGAGCTGCGATCGCAGCTGCCCCGATCCGTGCCCTTGCCGAACCCGACGATGATGTCCAGGCTGCTATCGACGAGGGATACGAGGCGTCTGACGAGACCAACGCCGCTCTTGCCGAGGCGCAGGAGCGCTATGAGGAGGTCGCCGACGAGCTCGACCGCATCGGCCGCGAGTATGCCGAGCTCTCCGCCAAGCATGCCGATACCCTCGACGAGATCGACCTCGTGACCAAGCAGATCGCCGCCCTCGAGGAGGGGATCAAGCTCAAGGAGCAGGAGATCGTCCGCAAGCAGCGCTATCTCGGCAACCGCATGTCGAGCGCGTACAAGTCGGGCAACCAGGGCGTCATCGACCTGCTGCTCTCGTCCTCGTCGTTCGACGAGTTCACATCCAACATCTACTACCTCGACAAGATCACCGCTGCCGACCGCGACATAATCGAGGGCATCAAGGCCGACAAGGCAGCCCTCGAGCAGGACAAGGCCGAGCTCGAGATCCAGCAGACGCAGCTCGAGGCGCTCAAGGCAGAGGAGGAGCGTCAGCTCGAGGAGATCCAGGCCAAGCAGGCCGAGGTCCAGCAGCTCCTCAACGAGGTAGACGAGGAGGTCCGCGAGCTCATCGAGCAGCGCGACGCCGAGATCCTCGAGGCCAAGGAGCGTGCGGAGGAGCTGGAGCGCCAGCGCCAGGCTGCCGCAGAGGCTGCTGCCGCCGCCGGCGGCGGCGTGTACGGCGAGGTCTCCTACGATTACCCCACGTCCGGTTCGCAGTCCGCCGTCATCGATGCTGCGATGTGGACGCCTTCCACCGGCGCCGGCTATTGCGCCGCGTGGGTGTCGAACGTCTTCGCGAACGCGGGTATCGGCGCCATCTACGGCAACGCATGCGACATGTACTGGGCGTACTGCTACTCGTCCGATCTCTCCGACATCCAGCCTGGCATGATCATCGCGGTTCCCACCGAGCCTTACTCCTATGCGGCCATCATCTACGGCCACATCGGCATCTACATCGGCGGAGGCATCGTGCGCCACTGCTCGAGCGGATGGGTGCTCTCGCAGAGCCTCGATTCGTGGATCAGCGAGTTCGGCGTCACGTCCACGCCGCGTTGGGGCTGGCTCGGCGGCATCGTCCTCTCCTAGCACCGCCTGCGCTACAATAGCTTCGACGATTGCATACGCACCTTAAACGAACGGGAGTCGATCGTGAGCGTCTTGGGTTCCTATGGCCCGGTTGATCGGGCGATCATCGCGCATAACGCGCACAACGGCCGCGTCGAGCAATCGACGCTGCGCCGCGGCACCGAGAAGAGGCCCGACTACAAGCCGTTCTCGCGCGACGATTACTCGCTCGGGCGCTATCAGCGCGCATCGTCTGCACGTCTCGCGCGCCGTATCAAGCTGGGCGCCCTCGTCATTGGCGCCATCGTGGTCGCCGCGATGGTCGGCGCCGCGCTCGCCGCGCTCTCGTCCGGCATGATGGGGTGACGCGATGTATCTTATGGTCATCATCAAGCTGCTGATGCCGGGCTTCGCGCTCGCGCAGGCGCTCGGCTATCCGCTCGCCTGGATCGTCGCGGGCGTGCTCTACCTGGTCTGCTCTGCCGGCTATGCGGGCATCTTCGCCAAGGCGGGCGAGCAGCCGGCGAAGGCGTTCGTCCCCGTGCTCAACGTGTGGACCGCCTGCAGCATCAGCGGAGGCGGGATGCTGCTGTTCGCGGCATATATCGTCGCGCTTGCCGCCAACTGCATCCTTCCCGTCGTCGTTTCCGCAATGGGCGCCGAGCTGGGCCAGACCGAGTCGCTCTTCATGGCCCTCACGGTGTTCTTCTATGCCTACCAGTGCTTCAGGATGGCCGCATCCTTCGGCAAGGACATGCCCTCCGCGGCTGCGCTCCTGCTTCTCGAGCCGATCATCGCGTTGGTTTGGGGTTTCGGGCCAGCGGCGTATGCGGGGCGCGCGACGGCGGCGAATCCCCATCAGCCCTTCAACGTGGAGAACCTGCTGGGCAAGGACAGCCCCTTCGATGAGGATATGAACCTCAAGCAGGAATACAAGGACGGTCTCGGCCGCGACTAGAACCTGCATTTGGGGACGGTTCTCTTTTGCAGGTCGTGGATGCAGGACCCGGGAATTGGACGGGTGCGACCAAGATTATCCCTCTGCACCGTTCGCAATCGGCGCAGGTCGCATCGAGACCCAACGGCCCAAATCATGAAGTGGGTACACACTTCATGAAGTGGGTAGAAATCGAGGCCCCAAAACAGCCTACTTCGCGAAGTAGGTATCCACTTCATAAAGTGGATACCCCGCCGTGGGACGAAAAGTCCAGGCGATAGTGTCCCACAGGTAGTTAAAGCGCTTCTCCACTCCCTGCAGTAGAATCGAAATCGGGAACCGAACGGCGAAGGGAGCATCATGGAGTATCGCGAGTTCAAGGGAACGCAGGTTTCGAGGCTCGGCATGGGCACCATGCGCCTTCCGCGCATCGGCGACAAGGACGGTGCTCCCATCGACTACGATCGCGCCGAGGCGATCATCGACCTTGCGTGCGAGAGCGGCGTCAACTACTTCGATACCGCGTGGCCGTACCATGAGGGAACCTCCGAGGAGTTCGTGGGTAAGGCGCTCGTGGCACGCCATCCGCGCGAGAGCTTCAACCTCGCGACCAAGTTCAACATCCGCGCCAATCCCGATTTCCGCTATGTGTTCGAGACGCAGCTCGAGCGCCTCCAAACCGACCATATCGACTTCTACCTCGTCCATGCCGTCATGGACAACTCCATCGACATGTACCTCGAGAGCGGCTGCATCGACTACCTCAACGAGCAGCGCGAGAAGGGCCGCATCAAGCACCTGGGCTTCTCGAGCCATGCGGCGCCCGCCAACCTCAAGCGCTTCCTCGACGCCAACGACTGGGAGTTCGTGCAGATCCAGCTCAACTACCTCGACTGGAAGTACTCGACCACGCACGAGGAGCATGACATCATCGCTGCTGCCGGGCTTCCCATCGTCGTGATGGAGCCGGTGCGCGGCGGACGCCTCGCCACGCTCACCCCGCGCGCCAACGCGATGCTCCAGGAGGCGCATCCCGACTGGTCGATCGCCAGCTGGGCAATGCGCTGGGTGCGCACGCTCCCGCAGGTCCAGACCGTGCTCTCGGGCATGACCACGCTCGAGCAGCTCAAGGATAACGTCGCGACCTTCTCCGATGACATGACGCTCTCGGATGACGACCTCGTGCTGCTCGAAACTGCACGCGACGCCTTCCATGACGAGCTCATCGTGCCGTGCACGGCATGCCGCTACTGCACCGAGACCTGCCCCGCGGGCATCGACATCCCCGAGGTGCTGCGCCTGTACAACAAGATCAAGATGGGTTCGCAGACGTCGCGCGCCGCGATCGAGGCGCTCGAGGGCGGCCATCCCGGGGACTGCATCTCATGCGGGCTCTGCGTGGGCAACTGCCCGCAGGGCATCGACACGCCGTCGATCATGGCGGAGCTTGCCGAGATGCCCGCGAGCAACGCGATGACGCGCTCGATTCCCAAGAAGGCCTAGGCATATTTCCTGTCAATAAACCTGTCCCCGTGGCATATTTCCTGTCAATAAACCTGTCCCTGTGGCAGGACCTCGTTCATCGATCCGGAGCGGAAGCCCTGGAGGTCGAGGGCCGCATAGGAGAATCCGATCTCCTTGAGCTTGCGCGCGATAGCCTCCGCGTCGGCTGCCGCACGCCCGATCTCATCCGCCGGCACCTCGATGCGTGCGAGGTCGCCGTGGCTGCGCACGCGCACCTGCGAGAAGCCCAAGCCGCGCAGGAACGTCTCGCCTGCATCGATGCGCGCGAGCTTCTCGGCCGTGATCTCTTCACCGTAGGGGATGCGCGACGAGAGGCATGCTGCCGAGGGCTTGTTCCAGGTGGGCAGGCCCATCTCGCGGGAGAGCTCGCGGATATCCGCCTTCGAAAGGCCCACCGCACGCAGGGGGCTCTCGATGCCGAGCTCGGCGAGCGCCCTCATGCCGGGACGGTAATCGCCCTCGTCGTCGGTGTTCGACCCATCGCAGAGACACGTGCACCCCTGCTCGGCGGCGATCTCGAGCATCCTCGAGAAGAGCACCCTCTTGCAGATGTAGCAGCGGTCCGGCGGATTGGCGGCGAAGCCCTCTATCGCGAACTCGTCCTGCTCGGCGATGATATGCCTGATGCCGCGATCTGCGCAGAACGCGGCTGCCTCGGCGAACTCGCCAGCGGGCACGGAGTGGATGTGCGTCGTGATGGCGAAAGCGCGCTCGCCGAGCACCCCATGCGCGACGGCGAGCAGAAACGTCGAATCGACGCCTCCCGAGAAGGCCACGGCGACACCGCCCTTCTCGAGGAGGGCGGCGCGGAGGCGTTCGAGCTTGGTGTGGAGCCCGTCCATTAGAGGTCGAGCTCCATGAGGCGTGCGATAGCGGCGATATAGATCCTGAGGCCGTTCTTGAGACGCTCCTCGGAGATTCCCTCGTCGGGGCCGTGCTCGATGCCCACCCACTCGGGGTTGGGGATAGTGGGCTCGTTGGGGCCGTACGCGCAGGCGCGCGGGAAGTGGCGCGCGTAGGTGCCGCCGCCGATGACCATGGGCTCCTCCATGTTGCCGGTGTAGGCGCGATAGCTCTCGAGCAGGGCGCCGATCTCGGGGCTCGTGGGCTCGATGTAGAAGGGCACGGCATCGCTGATCAGGGCATACGTCGCATCATGCTCCTCGGCGAGGGCCGCCATGCGCGCGGTGATCTCGTCGCCCGTGATGGAGGTGGGGTAGCGGGAGTCGATCGTCTGCTCCACGTGCCCGTCCTCGAACGTGGCGATGGTGCCGCCGATCTGGGTGAGCGGCCCGAACTTGTCGTCGGCCGTGGCGATTCCCGCTGCGGAGCCGTCGCTCGTCGAGACGACGGTCTTCACGAGCGCGAGGAACACGGCCTGGTCGACCGTGAGCTCGATGTTGTCGGAGAGGTAGTCGACCAGCAGGTCGATGGCGTTCACGGTGCCGGCGGGCATGGAGGCGTGGCCGCCCTTGCCCGTGGCGACGATGCGCGTGGAGCCGTCCTCGAGCGCCTCGAGCGAGATGCATGCGGCCTCGGGAAGCTCGTCGATCCCGAGCGCGACGATGGCCTCCGCACGTCCCGGGATGGCATTTGGCACGGTGCCGCCCGAGAGCTCGAGCAGCGTGTCGCCCATGATGCCGGGTTTACTCGAGAAGCGGCCATGGTAGACGCCCTTCTCGCCGCAGATGAGCGGGTAGTCGGCGTCGGGGGAGAAGCAGAAGGCGGGCGCCTCGTAGTTCTCGAGGTACCACTCGACATCGGCCATGCCGGTCTCCTCGTTGCATCCGGCGATGCAGCGGAGGGTGTAGGGCAGCTTCACTCCGGTCTCGGCGACCTTCCTGGCAAAGAAGTGCGCTGCGTAGAGCGAGAGGATGTAGGGGCCCTTGTCGTCCTGGACGCCGCGGCCGATGAGGA
>CAMOLV010000016.1 GCA_946619045.1 uncultured Coriobacteriales bacterium
CGATTAGCCCAGGTACTTGTTGAAGAACTCCTCGAGCGTGTCGAAGGGAATCACGTCCAGGTTGTCGTAGAGATCGGTGTGGACGGCCCCGGGGATGGAGAGGAACACCTTGTTATCGCCCTTGAGCTGGGCGGCGGCGTCCTTGCCGAAGTAATACGAGTGCGCTGCATCGCCGTGCATGATCATGACGGCGTTCTCGATCTCGCCGAGATAGCGCAGGAAGCGCGCATTGGCCCACGAGATGTTGCTCGTGATGGCCCAGCCGTCGTTGGAATTGAGCGAGCGGGCATGGTAGCCGCGCGGGGTCTTGTAGTACGCGTAGTAGTCCTTCACGAACCACGGCGCATCCTCGGGCAGCGGGTCGACCACGCCGCCTCCGCGCACATGGGTGCCGTTCTTGGCATCGAGCGTGCGCTGCTCGGAGAAGGCCTTGCGCGCGGCGTTGCGTGCCTCGGCGCTGTCGTCGGCATCGAAGTAGCCGTTGCCGGCGATACGGCTCATGTCGTACATGGTGGACGAGACGGTCGCCTTGATGCGGGTGTCGGCCTGCGCTGCGTTGAGCGCGATGCCGCCCCAGCCGCAGATGCCGATGATGCCCACACGCTCCTCGTCCACGTCGCCACGGCAGATGAGGTAGTCAACGGCGGCCTGGAAATCCTCGGTGTTGATGTCGGGGGAGGCCATGTAGCGGGGCTCGCCGCCGCTCTCGCCGGTGAACGAGGGGTCGAACGCGATGGTGAGGAAGCCGCGCTCGGCCATCTTCTGCGCGTAGAGGCCGGAGCACTGCTCCTTCACGGCGCCGAACGGCCCGCACACGGCGATGGCGGCGAGCTTGCCCTCGGCACCCTTGGGCTTGTAGAGGTCGGCTGCCAGCGTGATGCCGAAGCGCGTGCCGAAGGTGACCTTGCAGTGATCGACCAGGTCGCTCTGGGGGAAGGTCTTATCCCACTCCTGCACGAGCTCGAGATCCTCAAGTTCCATGATGCGTTCCTTTCTTAAAGATACTATGACAACCGATTTATACTTTACGAAGTTGAAGTACACTTTAAGTCAAGCTTTGGAATCGGATTCATGGAGGCACCATATGCTCTACACGGTGGGGGAGATGGCGCGCGAGACGGGCATTCCCGCATCGACGCTGCGCTACTACGATAAGGAAGGGCTGCTCCCCTTTGTGGAGCGCACGGGCGGCGGCATCCGCATGTTCACCGATTCCGACCGCGAGGCGCTCACGGTGATCGAGTGCCTCAAGCGCTCGGGCCTCTCCATCCGCGAGATCCGCTCGTTCATGGAGATGTGCACGCGCGGCGATGAGTCGCTCTCGGAGCGCAAGGCGCTGTTCGAGGCACGGCGCGATGCCGTGAAAGCAGAGATAGCGCAGCTCGAGCAATCGCTTGCGGTGCTCGAATACAAATGCTGGTACTACGAGACGGCATCGGAGGCGGGCACCGAGGATGCCGTGCGCAAGCTGATTCCCGATCAGGTACCCGAGCAGGTCCGTGCCGGCCACGAGATCCTAGGGGCATAGGAATGTCGCGCTACGCCACCGAGAGATTCAAGGTAGATGCCGACGAGCGAAGCATGCGTGTGCTGGTCACGAAGCCCAAGCGCCAAGAACGCAGGCTCCCCGGCGTGCTGTGGATCCACGGCGGCGGATACCTGACCGGCATGGCCGGGATGATCCACATGTCGCGTATGGCTCCGCTCGTGCGAGCGGGTAAGGCCGTTGCGGTCTCGCCTGCATACCGTCTGGGCTGGCAGGAGCCGTACCCTGCAGCGCTCGACGACTGCTACGCGGCGCTCGTCTGGATGCGCGACCATGCCGATGAGCTGGGTATTCGCTCTGATCAGATCTTCGTGGGCGGCGAGAGCGCGGGCGGCGGGCTTGCCGTGGCGACCTGCCTTCTGGCGCGCGACCGCGGCGAGGTTGCCGTGGCATACCAGATGCCGCTCTACCCGATGCTCGACTGCCGCGATACCGAGAGCTCGCGCGACAACCACGGCCGCGTGTGGAACACCAGGAAGAACCACTGGGGCTGGAAGTGCTACCTGCGCGATCTCTGGGGGAGCGAGGGCGTCCCCGCGTATGCCTCGCCGGCGCACGCAGACGATCTTGCGGGAATGCCGCCCTGCTATACCTTCGTGAGCGACGGCGAGCCGTTCTTCTGCGAGACGCTCGCATACGTACGCGGGCTCCAGGCCTCTGGCGTGGAGGCATCGTGCAACGTCTATCATGGAGACGTGCACGCCTTCGATATGCTCACGCCATGGACGGCAAACGCCAGGACGGCGATCGATGCGTTCGAGGCGCACTTCGAGTTCGCCGCTGCGAATTACCGTGCCGCTCAAGGATAGGGGGATCCCATGAACTGCACCTGCACCGACACCAGCTGCCCGTTCAATCCCGCCAACCACGACAAGGGTTGCACGCCCTGCATCGCCAAGAACCTCAAGTACGGCGAGATCCCCAGCTGCTTCTTCGTCGCCATCCAGGGGCATGACGAGTACCCCGGCTACTCCTACCAGCATTTCGCGCAGCTGGTGAAGGACAACCTGGGGATGCTGGAGGAGTAGGGGAGCTTAGGGGAGGAGCGAACATGCCGGGAGGATCGAATCTCAGCGACCGTACCAAGGCCATCGTCGTGCTGGTGGTCGTTGCGGCGTATGCCATCTTCCCAGCCGACGTCATTCCCGATGCCATGCTGGGGCTCGGTCAGCTCGACGATTTCATCGTCTTCGCGCTGGGTGTGATCGTTGCCGTGGGAAAGCTTCGCAAGAGGGGAGACGATCGATGAGCGGCAAGGCAAAAACAGGCTCGTGGAGGCTTATGCTTGTAGCTATTGCGGCGATAGTCGAGATTACCGTTACCGTTACGCTGCTCAACTACTTCTATACGCAGTTCGCCTGGATAGAGACACTGCTCCGCGTGGCCAGCCTGCTTATTGTGCTCCTGCTCATCCGTTTCAGCCGGCATCTCTCGTCGGATCTTATGTGGATCTTGCTCATCATCGTCTCGCCGATCTTCGGCACAGCTGCCTACCTGCTGCTTGGCGCGAATCTGGCTCTTGGTGCTACCTACCGCAGCATCGTTGCCGAGACAGAGCGCGCAAAGCCTCTGTATGGCGAGCGCCAAGAGAACCTGGCTGCAGCAGAAGCTGAGATTCCCGATCTTGCGGGACAGCTTCGCTACCTTGCACGCGAGGGCTTTCCCACCTACCGCAATACGGGCTTCTCGTACTATGGCCTGGGCGAGGAGGGCTTTCCACACATGCTGGAAGACCTCGAGCAAGCGAAGCGGTTCGTGTTCCTGGAATACTTCATCATCGAGCCAGGCATCATGTGGGACTCCATGCTCGAGGTGCTTGTCCGTAAAGCAGATGAGGGCGTCGATGTGCGGGTTCTCTACGATGACATCGGGTCGGTGGGTACGCTGCCCGCGAGCTATGCCCGCGAGCTGGAGGCTCGCGGCATCAAGTGCGAGCCGTTCAACCGCGTAAACCCTATCGTCAACATCTTCCTGAACCACCGCGATCACAGAAAAGTCCTCGTCATCGACGGCGAGGTGGCGTACAGCGGCGGCATCAATCTGGCCGATGAATATATCAATGCAGTTATTAAATTCGGCCACTGGAAGGACAACGTCATCCGTGTGACCGGCGAGGCGGTGTGGTCGTATACCGTGATGTTCCTCTCGATGTGGAACGCGCTTCGCCATGACACCGAAGACTACGCGCTGTTCCGCGTAGAGCCGCTGCCGGGCGAACCCGACGGTTTCGTGTGCCCATACGCCGTAACTCCGCTCACTGACGACAAGTGCGGCCAAGATGTCTACCTCAACATCGTCAATCAGGCGCATGGGTACTGCTACATCGTCACGCCGTACCTCATCATCGACACCGACATGCAGAATGCGCTGATTCTGGCAGCAAAACGCGGGGTGGACGTGCGTATCGTGACGCCGGGCGTACCTGACAAGAAGGTGATCTGGGACATCACCAGGTCGTATTATGCTTCGCTTATCGCGGGCGGCGTGCGGATCTTCGAATATACGCCGGGATTCGTGCATGCGAAGATCTTCGTAGCCGACGGACAGGTGGCGACGGTGGGTACGCTCAACCTGGACTATCGCAGCCTATACCTACACTTCGAGAACGGTACGCTTTTGGCGGATTCGCGCGTTGTGGAGGAAGTCGCCCGAGATGTGCGCGAGATCATCGGCGCTTCGCATGAGATGGCCTTGGAGGAGAGCCTGTTCGGCCTACGCCACGAGTTCGCAGCCTCCGTGCTCCGCCTTCTGGCGCCGCTGCTATAGGGGGATTGCCTCGAAGCGTTCTGCTCTGCATGTGCAGCGAGGACGCACGGTTAAGGCTGCTTCCTGCTGATCTGATCGAGGCCTGAATGGAAGACCTCGCGCAGCAGAGCCTGCACCTCGTTGAAACGCTCGCCGCGCTTCCAGCCCATTTGGTTGTTCACCGCGATATTGCCCGAAGCTGCGAATACGAAGAGCAGCCGCGCGGTCTCCTCGTCGAGGCCGGTGCGCTCCATGACCTGGGGGATGCCCTCCTTGCCGCCGCGTTCGAGGATATGGCGCGTCACGTGGGGGAGCGTGTCCGCCCCTTCGTAGAGGAGCCGGTAGTCGTCGTTTGCGGGAATGCGCTGGCAGAGCGTGTGCTCACGCTCGCTGAACGGGGGCTCCTCGTCGAGCGCCTCGTCGATCACTGCATCGAGCAGGTCGTACTTATCCACATAATGAAGGTAGAAGGTTCCGCGGTTAATGTCGGCGATGCGGCAGATATCCGCAACCGACATCTTCTCGAATCCCTTCTCGCGCAGCAATTCGAAGAATGCCTCGCGGATGACCTGCTTGGTGTAACGCGTGCGCCTATCCTCGCGCTTCGCCTGCTCTCCCATTGCAACCCCCATCAATATCCGGGTTCTGTCGGCTAATGAACACTTCCCGCATTTCGTTCATTGCTTGTCTTATCTACGCATAGTGTAATTATAGAAAGGTGTTTATTAAACATCAGCAGTCTATAAAGTAACACATTGTTTGCATCAGGAGATGGAAGGGGAAGGAAATGATCTCATTCGAGATGGAAGACCTGATCGGCGTCCTCCAGGGCCTCACGCCCTATCTGGTTGCCATCGGGCTCTTCATCGTCGCCGCGATCGTCATCACCATCGCGGTCAAGAACAAGCCCAAGGCGCAGCGCTCGTTCATCCGCAA
The DNA here is from genome assembly GCA_946619045.1 of uncultured Coriobacteriales bacterium. Taxonomy (GTDB): domain Bacteria; phylum Actinomycetota; class Coriobacteriia; order Coriobacteriales; family Atopobiaceae; genus RUG721. The sequence continues at coordinate 5,228 of CAMOLV010000016.1, forward strand.
GGCGTCGTGGCTCGGTGCCCTCGCAGCCGTCGCGGTTGTGGTGAACCTGATCTGCTTCGGGCCCATGTCCACGCTCATCAGCTTGGTTGCCGGCGGCGGCCAGGTTACCCAGGAGACCACCGACGAGGCATCCGCCGTCGCTCTCAACATCGCCGAGGAGGGCTTCGTCCTGCTCGAGAACGAGGGCGAGCTGCCGCTTGCCCAGGGCACCAAGCTCAACCTCTTCGGCTGGGCTTCCACCAACCCCATCTACGGCGGTGCCGGTTCCGGCGGCATCAACAGCCTGTTCCCGGTCGTGAGCCTCATCGACAGCCTTAAGAACGCGGGCTTCGAGGTCAACCAGGATCTCGTCGACTTCTACCTCGGCTATGCCGAGAGCCGTGCGGCCGTCTCGATCACGGCCCAGAACTGGGACCTCCCCGAGCCTCCTGCAGCCAACTACACCGATGAGCTTATCAACGGCGCCAAGGATTACTCCGACACCGCCGTCATCGTGATCAGCCGTCTGGCCGGCGAGGGCCACTCCGATATCCCGCAGGATATGAGCAAGGCCACCTTCCAGAACAACTCCGAGGCCTACAACGACTGGGAGGCCGGCGACCACTACCTGCAGCTCTCCAAGTCCGAGCGCGACATGGTCGAGCTCGTCTGCGCTAACTTCGACGACGTCGTCGTGGTCTACAACGGCGCCTACGCCTTCGAGCTGGGCTTCGTCGAGGAGTATCCGCAGATCAAGGCCCTCGTGTGGGCTCCCGGCCCCGGCAACGTGGGCTTCACCGCGCTGGGCGAGATCCTCGCCGGCACCGTGAACCCATCCGGCAAGACCAACGATACCTTCGTGTACGACATCGATTCCGCTCCGTACTACAACAACGCCGAGAAGACCGACTATGCCAACATGCTCGACATGACCGTCGAGGGCATGAACGCCGGCGTTCCCACCAACTACTCGCCCGCCTTCATCAACTACGTCGAGAACATCTACGTGGGCTACAAGTTCTACGAGACCGCCGACGCCGAGGGCATCATCGACTACGACAAGACCGTGCAGTATCCCTTCGGGTACGGCCTTTCCTACACCACCTTCGAGCAGAAGATGGGCGAGATCTCCGAGGGCAACGGCCAGATCAGCTTCGACGTGACCGTCACCAACACCGGCTCCGTTGTCGGCAAGGACGTCGTCGAGGTCTACTTCAACCCGCCCTATACCGACGGCGGCATCGAGAAGGCCAGTGCCAACCTCATCCGCTACGAGAAGACCAAGCTCCTCGAGCCGGGCGAGACCCAGACCATCACCATCACCTTCGCCGTCGAGGATATGGCCTCCTACGATGAGAACGGCCACGGCTGCTACGTGCTCGAGGCCGGCGACTACGAGATCGCCATCAAGTCCGACAGCCACAACGTGCTCGACAGCAAGGTCTACACCGTCGCCTCCGAGGTCATCTACGACGAGTCCAACCCCCGCGAGTCCGATGACGTCGCCGCCACCAACAAGCTGCAGGACGCCCAGGGCAACGTGACGTTCCTCTCCCGTGCCGGCCACTTCGCCAACTACGCCGAGGCCACTGCTGCTCCCGCCGACCTCGACATGCCCGCCGAGTACGCCGAGGGCTATCACCTCAACGCCAACTACGATCCCATGGCCTATGTGGATCCGAACGCCGAGATGCCCACCACGGGTGCCGCCGGCAACCTCACCATCTACGATGTGCGCGGCCTCGACTACGACGATCCCACCTGGGATGCCCTGCTCGACCAGCTGACCGTCGACGAGATGGCCGCCACCATCGCGCTCTCGGGCTACCAGACCCCGGCCATCCCCTCCATCAAGAAGGTCCAGAACGTCGACTGCGACGGTCCTGCCGCCATCAACAACAACTTCACCGGCGCCGGCTCCATCGGCTTCCCCATCGAGGTCGTCATCACCTGCACCTGGAACCATGAGCTGGCCTACAGCTGGGGCGAGATGATGGGCAAGATGAGCAAGGAGATGAACGCCACCGGTTGGTACGCTCCCGGCCTCAACACCCACCGCTCCGCCTTCACCGCCCGCAACTACGAGTACTTCTCCGAGGACGGCGTGCTCGCCGGCTGGATGACCGCCGATGCCGTGCGCGGCGCTCATAGCCAGGGTGTCTATTCCACCATCAAGCACTTCGCGATGTACGACTCCAACGGCAAGATGGTCTGCGCCTGGGCAACCGAGCAGTCCATGCGCGAGATCTTCCTCAAGCCCTTCGAGATCGCCGTCAAGGAGGGTGGCGCCGACGCCGCCATGGAGTCCTGGGCCTTCATCGGCAACAAGTGGGTGGGCGAGATCTCCGCGCTCAACAACGACATCCTGCGTGGCGAGTGGGGCTTCCGCGGGTTCATCGTGTCCGACTTCTTCCGCAACAACGGCCACGGCTTCATGAACGCCGACATGGCTCTGGCCAACGGTGTCGATGCCATGCTCTCCACCTTCGAGGGCGGCCCCAACCAGGTGACCGATAAGACTGCTGCCTCCAACGTGCAGTACATGCGCACCGCCATGCACAACATCCTCTACACCACCGCCAACAGCTGGATCTACGACCAGGCCAACCAGGGTGGCATCGAGGGCTGGAAGCTCGCCTTCTTCGTGGCCGACGCTGCCATCGCGGCCATCGTCATCGGCGGCCTCGTGGCTGCTGCCAAGAAGAGGAACGCCGCAGCGTAAGCTAACCGAGACATCTCTTCCTTCCCGGGGGCGTCTGGAGACAGGCGCCCCTTTCCGTTGGGACGGTGGGAATGCCTATCGGTCGAGAAACGCCTTGGTGCGCTCGATGAGCTTGGCGTAGCAGTGCTCGCAGATCCACGGTTCCGTGGAAAGGGGGATGACCTCGTCGAGCGCGGCCCACCGCACGCCGGAGTTCTCGTCGAGCTTGGGTCGCATGGGGTCGTCGGGGTTTGCGATGAAGAGATAGGTCACGTTGAGGTGCGCATGCGAGCTGACCCACTCGCCGCGCCGCATGTGCCCGGCGACGGGCACCGCCTCGAGCGAGAAGATCCTGCCCATGCCGACATTCACCAGCCACGATGCGGTGATTCCCGTCTCCTCGGCGAGCTCGCGCTTGGCGACCGCCGCGAGATCCCGCTCGCCGTCGGCATGCCCGCCGACCCAGCTCCACGAATCGAAGATGTTGTGGTAGACGAGGACCGTCTGCGTGCCCTTGGGGTCGACGACCCAAGCAGATGCCGTGAAGTGCATCGGAGCGCTGCGCTCGAACACCTGAGGATCGTTCTCCAAGCGTTCCAGCATGAGAAGACGGTCGGCCGCTTCCTGCGGATTGCGGGGCTCGAAGTCGCGGATTTCATCGATCAAGGCCATTTCGGATCTCCTTTTCGCGATATGCCCTCAATTGTATCGATGGTTTTCCATGATTTCTGCCCAAGAGCCCCCTCCTGATACGAACACCGCAGTTCTATTGCGGGTGCCCAAGTATAGGCAATGAAAAACCGCAGGTAATTGGCCTGCGGTATTTCGGGGTTCGCGATAGAACTGCGGTGTTCGTGCTGTGATGCCCTAATGGCAGCAGTGATGCTCGCCCTCGCCGTGGTGCCCGCAGCCCTCGCCGTGCTCATGGTCGTGATGATCGCAGTTGGCATCGGAATTCTGGGCGAGCTCGCCGGCGGCGAATGCGACGGCGGCCTCGTCGGCGCTGCCGGAGTTGCCGGCATAGACGGCGATTCCCGCCTGAGCGAGGAAGTTCACGGCACCCGGCCCGATTCCGCCGCAGATGAGCGCCTCGATGCCGCATTCCATGAGAACGCCCACCAGCGCACCATGGCCTGCGCCATCGGGATCGAGTAGGCCGGTGCGCGTGACCACGCCGTTCTCGATCTCGTAGACCTTGAACATGGGGGTGCGGCCGAAGTGCTGGAAGATCTGGCCGTTCTCATAGGTTGCCGCGATGAGCATTGATGGTACCTCCGAAAAAGATGCTGCTAGGATCGGTTGCGCTTAACAAAATGATACACGGGAAGCCCGATAAGGGTGATGACGATGCTCGCGATGGACATCAGGAGCGCGCCGGTTCCCGAGAGGAAGAGCTGGCTCACGATGACATACAGGCCGCTTGCGATGGCGAGGATGGGCACCACGGGGTAGCACGGCACGCGGTAGGTGCGCTCCCACTCGGGATGCGTGCGGCGCAGCGTGATCACGCATGCGAAGGTGAGCGTGTAGAAGACCCAGCACGAGAAGACGCCGAGGTCGGTGAGCAGGTCGAACTCGCCCGTGAAGGAGTAGATGCAGGCGAGAACGCCGATGAGGATGATGGAGTTGGCGGGCACGCTGTTGCCGTTGAGCTCGGCGAGCTTGGCGCTTCCGGGAAGCGTGCCCTGCTCGGCGAGCTGGTAGGCCACGCGCGAGCCGGACATGAGGAAGCCGTTGGCCGCGCCGATGACCGAGATGATGATGCCGACCTTGATGAGGGTGCCGCCCGCGTTCCCGAAGAGCTTGGCGGCGACGGCCGCTGCCGGGGACTCGAGCATCATGAGCTCGTCGGCGGGGATGACCTGCAGATAGGCGATGTTGATCAGCAGGTAGACGGCCATGATGATCGAGACGCCGCCCACGATGGCGCGGGGCATGTCGCGTGCCGGATCCTTCATCTCGCCCGCGATGGTGCCCACGTTGGTCCATCCCTCGAAGGCGAAGAGCACGGCGAGCAGCACGGAGCCGAACACGCCGCCGACGCTCTTCCCGTCTCCGACGAGCGGCGAGAGGATGCCGTGCCCGCCCTCGCCCCAGAGGAATCCGAAGATGATGAGCACGACGAGGGGGATGAGCTTGCAGACGGTGGCGACCACCTGCATGCCGCCGGCCTCCTTGGAACCGAGCGAGTTGATGGCGACGAGCGCCGCGATGACGATGATGGCGATGGGGAGCTCGAACTGCGGTCCGAGCCACTCCGAGAGCTCGGAGCCCACCTTGACGCCGTAGCCCGCGAGGAACGCGGGATAGAAGATGACGGTCTGCATCCAGCCCGCAAGGAATCCCAGACGCTCGTCGTACGCCTCGGAGAGGTAGGCCACCATGCCGCCCGTCTTGGGGATGAGGATGGCGACCTCGGCGAAGGTGAGCGCGCCGAGGATGCTCATGAGGCCGCCGACGATCCAGCCGAGGATGCCCATGCCGGGCGCTCCACCGGTAGCCTGGTAGATGGCGTAGGGCTTGAAGAACACGCCCGCGCCGATGACGCAGCCGACCACGATGGAGGTGGCGGCTGGCCAGCCGAGGGCCTTCTTGAGGGTGCGCTGCTCGTTAGGCTGCGACATGTTCGACCTCCTCCGGCACCTGCTCGGTGCGCTTGCGGTTGCGATGGTCGTGGATGAAGCCCACGACCACCATGTAGATGGGCGTTATGAGGCTGAAGAGCACGAACGGCAGGTAGGACGCCGCGCTGATCCCCAGGATCGAAGCGCAGTAGATGCCGCAGGTGTTCCACGGGACGAGGGGGCTCGTGACGGCGCCGCCAGCGAGCAGCGTGCGTCCGAGGTCGCGTCGGGAGATGCCGCGGCGCTCGTACTCCTCGCCGAACATCTGGCCGGGTACCGAGATGCCGAGGAACTGGTCGGGCAGCACGATGTTCATGCCGATGCACGAGGCCACCACGAGCGCGGTGAGGCCGGCCTCGGACTTGATGCGGTGCACGATGGGTCCGATAAGGGCATCCATCTGGCCGGTGCTCGTCATGAGGCCGCCGAATGCCATGGCGATGAGCACGATGGTGACCGATCCCGTCATGCTCATCATGCCGCCCGCGGAGAGCAGGCTGTCGAGGAGCTCGTTGCCCGTCGCGCTCGTGAAGCCCTCGAAGGCGCAGTCGATGACGAGCGGAAGCGCCGCATCCTGGACGCCCCACGCCACGAGCATGCCGGCGATGACGCCGAGCAGCATCGAGGGGATGGCGGGCAGCTTGACGATGATGCAGATCACCATGATGGCCATGGGGATGAGGCAGATGGGGGAGATGACGAAGTTGCTCGAGAGCCCGTCGAGGATGGGGGAGATGTTCGACGCGATGGCGGCGCTGCCCTCGCCGTGGAAGAAGTGGCCCATGATGAGGTACCCGACCTCCGCGGTCGCGAAGGCGGAGAGCGCAAGCGGCAGGGCCTTCTTCATGAGCTCGAAGACCTCGTTGCCCGAGACGCCTGCGGCGAAGTTGGTGGCGTCGGAGAGCGGGGAGACGATCTCGCCGCAGTAGGCGCCCGATACGATGCAGCCGGCGACGGCGGGCGCGGGGATGCCCAGCGCGAGGCCGATGCCCATGAAAGCGAGGCCCACGGTGCCGAGGGTGCCCCAGCTGCCGATGGCGAATGCCACGAGCGCGCAGATGAACGCCGTGGTGACGAGGAAGAAGCGCGCCGAGATGAGCTGGAGGCCGTAGAAGATCATCGTGGGCACGGTGCCCGAGACGATCCACACGCCCACGAGCATGCCGATGAGCAGCAGGATGAGAATCGCCTCGAGCGAGGGGATGATGCCCTGCACCATGCCCTCGAGGATCTCGTCCCACGAATAGCCGATCCATGCGGCAACCAGGCCCGCGGCAAGCGTGCCGAACACGAGCGGCACCTGCGGCTCGGACCCGAATCCCACCACGCAGGTGAAGATCAGGACGATCATCGACGCGATGCTTATGAATGCCTGGCGGAAGCGCGTGCGACGCGGCTCCTTGGGAGCATGCCCCTTGCTCGTCGCGTTCGCGGCTTTTTCTCTCTTATCGCCCATTCCCCTGCTCCAACAATCGGTTCACATCAGCGCAAAATCGTAGCGCTACCTGCGATTACGGGCAAGTTCATCCATGATGCTGCATGCAACCTACCGATATGCCGGCAGGCTATCCGCCCTTCTCGGCCGAGAGCCGCCCGAGGGGGTCGATAACCTACCGATATACTGGTAGGCTATCTGTGGCTGCGCAACCGGCAGCAAGGAGGAGGCCGATCATGGAGAACATCACCTACCGCGAGGCTACGCTCGACGATCTCGAGGCCATCGCCACGCTCTACACGCATCACTGGTGCAACTATGTGCCCGATCCCGCGGACAAGATGCTCGCGGGCAGGCAGTGCGTGCTCATCCAGCTCGTGCGCTCGCAGCATGCGATCGTGGCCGAGCAGGACGGCTCCGTGGTGGGCGTGTGCATGGGAGGCATCAACCGCGGGGGCGTGGCTCCCGTGGTGGACCTCTGGAAGGATGAGTACGAGCGGACCTTCGCCGAAGCGACCGAGCGCGCGAAGACCGCCTACACCGAGCTCGAGGGATCGCTTTTCGGCGATTGGCGCGAGCTTCAGAAAGCCGACCGCTTCATCGCGTCGGGCAGCCCGTACGGCGAGGCCGAGCTCAACCTCTTCATGGTGGAGCCGTGGCTCAAGGGGCAGGGCGTGGGCCATGCCCTGTTCGAGCAGATGCGCGAGCTGCTACGCGCGGATGGCGCCAGCCGCTTCTTCCTCATGACCGATACCGAGAGCGACTTCGAATACTACGAGCACCACGGCATGAAGCTCATCGAGCGCTATCCCGACGATCCGGACGACCCGGACTGCTGGGCGGCCCTCATGTACGGCGGCGACCTCTAGGCCCTCTGCTCCCGCTTGCGGATGCGCCAGGTCACGATGAACGTGAGCAGCGACACCGCGGCGCCAGCGATGAAGATGAGCGAGCTGGGCGTGAAGTCGTCGCCCACCACGCCCACGCCGATGACGCCCGACGACGCGCTGACCACCGACCCGATCCACGGACCGACGAGCATGGGCACGAGCACCACGCTGAAGATGCGGATGCCCTGCGTGAGGCCCACGTGGTCGGACGGCGTTGCGTTGCGGATGGCGGCCGAGAAGCACGCGACCGAGCCCAGATAGCCCGCGAGCATGAACATGCTGCCGATGAAGACGCCGGGGGCGGCGGTGATCGCGGTGAGCAGGATGCATCCCACGACGAAGAACACGAGCGGCAGGGTGATCGTCTTCGAGAACCCCAGCTTGTCGACGCGACGTCCGTAGAGGATCGTGAACACGCTCGCGATGACGATGCACGGCGCCATCACCAGCACGTAGTTCTCGCCCAGGATGTAGGGAAGGCGCAGGTAGAGCACGTAGTAGGGCATGAAGACCTGCATCGCGCAGGCGAAGATGCAATATCCCAGCAGCACGAGGTAGAGCATGGGGTTCTCGCGCACGGAGGAGGGCTTGAAGCCCCAGGCCAGCTCCTCGAGATAGCCCGCATCGCGCTTGGGCTCGGGGTGCGACTCGTCCATGCAGAAGGCCGAGACGATGCCCGTGGCGATGACGATGCCGCCGATGATGGTGAAGAAGAGCGGGTAGTTGTAGGTGACCGAGCCGTCGTCGCCCACGATCATGAGGAACATCGCGCCGCCGAAGACCACGAGCATGCTGAGCAGCGGCATGGCGGAGTTGACGCCCTCCACGCGGCCGCGGTTGGTGTCGTCGGTGATGTCGGTGAGCCAGGCGTTGAAGCAGGCATCGTTGGCGAGGCTGCCGAAGAAGGTCATGAGGCAGTCGAAGGCGATGGTGAGCGTGATGCCCAGCGTGGCGGCGGCCGCAGCATCGCGGGCGAGCGCGCCGGAGACCTGCTGGAGCACGGCGAATGCGCAGATGGTGAGACCCCAGACGAGGGTGCCCGCCACCACGAAGACCTTGCGCTTGCCCACGCGGTCCGACCAGGTTCCCACAAGGAGCGTGGTCGCCGTTGCGGTTGCGGCCGAGGCGCTCACCATGAGGGCGACGTCCGAGAGCGAGGCCCCGAAGGCGTCCTGGATGAACAGGTTGAAGAAGTTGTTCTCGACCGCCCACGCGATCTGGCCCACGAGCGCGAGCAGGACAATGACGAGCCAGGTCTTGCCTCCCAGCGCGGTGGCTTTGCTCGATGCGGTGCTCTTCTTCGCCATTTCGGTCACTTCCTATGCCTTCTCGTGTTCTTCGGGGGAGAGCCGGTCCTCTTGAGTGATTTGGCGCACCACGCGGCACGGCACGCCCATGGCGAGGCTGTTGGCGGGGATGTCGCGCGCAACCACGCTGCCCGCGCCGATGACGCACCCCTCGCCGATGGTCACCCCGGGCAGCACGGTGACGTTGCCGCCGAACCAGCAGTTGTCGCCAATGGTGATGGGAAGCGCGCGCTCGATTC
>CAMOLV010000017.1 GCA_946619045.1 uncultured Coriobacteriales bacterium
ACCAGGGCGAAGAGCGCCAGGACGACGCAGCCGACGACGAGGAACGCCCGCCAGGCCCTGAGCGCCGCCTCCTTCCCCCGCTCGACGTCCGAGTAGATTGACGAGATCTGCTTGTCGGACTCGTTGAGGGCGCCCACGTCGCCCACGTCGACGCCCCTCACGAGCTCGTCGAGGCTCATCTCGTAGTAGTCGGACAGAAGGACGAGCCGCTGGAAGTCGGGGTAGGACTGCCCGAGCTCCCATTTCGATACCGTCTGCCTCGAGACGCCGAGCTCGTAGCCGAGCTGCTCCTGCGAGAGCCCCCGCTTCCTCCTGAGATCGGCGAGCTTGTCGTTGAAGTTCATGGTCGTTCCTTTCGGTCGGTTCTGCGGTTCGCACCGCCTGGGTGCGAGACCATGGAACCGCGCGGCGGGCACGGGCGCCACCAACGACGGTTGGCAATCCGTCAACCAGGGGCGGCATCGGGCGAGGTTTTGCATGCGCCCTTGAGGCCGCAAAGTGCAGGCGCCACCCGGTCGGCGACGGGCCGACCGCCACTCCGGCCAGTCAACCCGCTCGCTCCCCAACAGCGCAGCTTCGACGGAATCCCCTGTTCCGCAGCTCAGACGGCCTGTAAACCACATTATACTGCGCCTTGGACGCCCCTCGGCTACGTTGGGGGTGTCGGAAAGACTGCGAGGGATGAGGAAGCGCGCATGGACGTCGGAAACCAGATCAGGGAGCGCAGGCAGGCGCTAGGGCTCTCCCAGGAGGAGCTCGCGCAGAGGCTCTACGTGAGCCGCGTCACGGTGAGCCACTGGGAGACGAGCAAGACGCTGCCCGACGTCCAGAGCATGCTCCTTCTCGCGAACCTCTTCGGCACCACGATTGACGAGCTGGTGAGAGGGGACGTGGACGAGATGCGCGAGATGGTCGAGAAGGACGATCGGCGGACGAGGACGTTCGCGGTGGCACTGGCCGCGGTCGAGGTGGTCGTGGTGGCGGCGCTCGCCGTGACGGCGGTCGCGGGGCGCGCGTATCTGGAGCCAGTGCTGCGCCTGCTGCTCGCGGTATTGGTGATGGCGTTCTCGGTGGCCGTGCTGGTGGCGCGGCGCGGGCGGGGTGACGAAGAGGCGAGAAGCGCTGCCGAGCTCCTCGGCGCCGCTACGGGCAAGCCCGTGGAGGCCGCCCGCGCGAGTGGAGCCGCCTTGGGGATGCGGGTCGTCCTGCAGGTCTTCGCTGGTCTTGCTGTTGGCATCGGCGTGCTCGTGGCGGGAGACGTCCTCCACGACGGGTGTGCATTCCTCACCCTGGCGGTTAGTCTCACCGCCGGCTCCGCGCTCCTCGGATCGTTCTTCCTCGGACTCCTCGCCCGCCCGGCCTGGACGGCGGCCGTCCTGCCGGCGCTCTGGGTGGCGGCCGCCGTCGCCCTCGGCGCCGCGACGGGCGGCCTCGGCACGCCCCGGGACTGGTTCGCCGTCGTGGGCGGCGCGGTGGTGCTCCTCGCGTTCTGGGCGATCGGGCGGAGCCGCCGCGGGTAGGCGTGGCATCGCCCCGTTGCCCCGCCTGGCTCCGCGTGCGAGAATGGTTCCATCCATACGACTGAAGGAGCCCCCGTGAGCGACCTGCCCCAGCACCGCCTCGACCCGCGCATGCTACGCGTATGGTACGTCTCTGACGTTATCGGCATTGCGGTTGTGGCCGCGCTGGCGGTGGTGGCCTGGGCGATCGTGCGCCATCTGGGCGGCGACGTCTTCTGGGTCTACCTGGTTGCCGGCATCGTCGAGCTGATCTGCGTGGGCGACCTTCTCATCTCCCCGCGTGTGGAGATGGCCACCTGGCGTTACGACGTCACGCCCATCGACGTGGACCTCTACCACGGAGTCTTTACCAAGAAGCGGGTGCTTGTGCCGCTCGTGCGCGTCCAGCACGTGCAGACCAAGCAGGGTCCCATCCTGCGCGCACACGGCCTGGCCACCGTGACCATCTCCACCGCCGGTGAGAGCTTCGAGATCCCCGGCCTCGCGGAGGACGACGCTAACGAGCTGCGCGACCGCGTCGCCGAGCTCGCGCGCCTTGCGAAGGAGGACGTGTGAGCCCCGCCGACGGGACCTCGCCCGCACCTGACGAGAGGGACGTCCGTCCGCCCAAATCTGCCGCGTCGGAAAGCTCAAGCGAAGATGCGTTCGCGTCAAGCCTCGAGCGCCTGGCCGTGCCGCGCCGCTCGCTCTTTGAGGCCGCCGACCCCACGCCCGAGGCGCTTCTCGGCACGCATCGCGCCAACCCGCTCTCGATGGTCGTCGAGGCCCTCAAGATGACGTCCGGCCTCGTGGCGCTCGCGGCGTTTGGCTTGGCGCGCGATCTCTTTGCCGGAGACCTCTCCGTGCTCGCCAAGCTGGCCCTGGCGGCCGTGGTCATCTTCGCGGCGTGCCTGCTCCTGAGCTTTGCCGTCTGGCGAGCCAAGACCTGGGAGCTCACGGCCGAGGGAGTCCGTCTGTGCTGGGGCATGGGTTGGGGCCCGTTTAGCCGTCGCAGCCTCACGATTCCCTACGAGCACATCCACACGGTCTCGATGAACTCGTCGCTGCTCGACCGTGTCTTTGGCCTCATGACGCTCGACCTGGACACGGGCGCGGCCGCCTCCGAGGGCGACGCCTCCAAGATCTCCGGCCTCCTCGCGGGCGAGGCCGACGCCCTTCGCGCGGAGCTCTTCCGCCGCAAGCGCGCTGCCGCCGGCCAGGTCAAGGAGGACGAGAAGGGCGCGGCGCCTGCGGACGCGGCGCCCACTGCGGAGCGTCCGCTCGCCACCTTCTCGCTCGCAGGCCGCGAACTCGCGCTCGCCGCGGCGTCCCAGATGAGCGCCGGCGGCCAGGCGCTCGCGCTCGTGATCCTACTCGTCAACGGGGCAAACCAGCTGATCGAATGGGGGCTGCTCGACGTTGTCGGCAAAGGCGACGAGCTCATGGCCGGCCTCGCTCCGGTGGTCGTGCCCGTGGTCCTGGTGTTTATCGCTATAGCGCTGCTTCTGGGCGCCGCCGTCTCGTTCGCTGCAAACCTCGTGCGCTACGCGGGGTATCGCGTCGAGCGCTATGCCGACCGCGTGGTGGTGGAACATGGCCTTCTCTCGCGTTCATCGCGCGCGCTCGTCGCGGGGCGCGTACAGTACGTGGCGGTGCGACAGGGCATCTTTCGACAGCTCATCGGGTATGCGGAGGTCACAGCGCAGGTGGTTGCCGCATCGGGCGAGAAGGACGGCGAACCCTCGGGCAGCGTCCTTCTGCATCCGTTCATCCGCATGGGCGAGGTCGACGCGTTTCTCGCCCAAGTGCTGCCGGACTACGCGGACGTCCTCGGTCGCGTCGAGCTGGGGCGCCTTGAACCCGTCGCCCGCCGCCGCGCCGTGGTACGCGCGACGATCTGGTGGCCGTTCGCAGCGGCGTTCGCGGGTGGAGTGTTCTGGCTCTTTGGCCTCTCTGGTCTTCTTGAGAGTGCAGGCTGGCTGGTATGCCCGGTGCTCTTCGTTGCGGCCGTGCTGAGCGTGGTGCTGCTCGTAGGACTCGTTGCGGACGCGCTGCGTGCCTGGGGTGCCGCGCGTTACGGGCACACAGCGCGCGAATTGGTGCTCGTCACCGGTGGCCTCACGCGGCTCACCGTGGTTGTGCCCCGCGCTCGCCTGCAGCACCTGGAGATATGTGCCAACCCCTTCCAGCGTCGTGCTGGCGTGGCCACGCTTTCCGCGCGCACCGCGTCGAGCGGCGCCGATGGCCTCGACCTGCGCGACCTGCCCGCCGCCGACGCCGCCGAGCTCCTGGCCTGGTATCGCCCGCACAGGTTCGGCGTCTCGAACGGGAAGTGAGGCAACCATGGACCCCTCGCGCATAGACGCCCGCCTGCTCTCGCGCTCCGGCGCAACCAAGGCCCTCCACGAGAAGTGGGGCTGGATGGTCTACTGGGTGGGCGGAAGGCAGTTCGCCTGCGAGTTCACCGCCTCTCCCGACGCCAAGCCGCCCTACGCGGGGCGCCACCTGCTCTCGCTCAAGTGCGACCCCGACCGCATCCTGGAGCTGCGCGCCGAGCACCCGGGCGCGGTGCTGCCCGGCTACTACTCCGACGGGCGCACGTGGGTCTCCATCGACCTTGACGCAGACCTTCCCGAGGGACTCGTGCTCGACCTGTGCGACATGAGCTACGACCTCGTCTTCTCCAAGCTGCCCAAGCGAGTCCAGCGGGGGCTCGCGGGCGCGTAGCGTTACCCCGCGAGCGCGCGCAGCGAGTTCGACAACGCCGAGATCGACCTGATGCTCGAGGCATTCGGCATAGAGAGGTCGCTGTCGGCCAAGGGCTGCCCTGCGACAACGCCGTCGACGAGTCGACCAACAGGATACTGAAGGCCGAGCTCGTCCACCGCGAGACGTTCGGCACGATGCGCGAGCTACGGGCCAAGCTCTCGGACTACGTGCACTGGTACAACAACTTCAGGATCCACTCGACGCTGGGCTACATGTCGCCGGTCGAGTTCAGGGAAGCGGGGCTGTCCCTCCCGGAATCGTCCAAATAGGTGTTGCCAATCCAGAACGCGGCTCCCGACCTGGTCAAGCGAGACTTCTCGGCGGACGGGCCGAACCGCGCATGGTTCGCGGACATCGCCTACGTGCGCACGCACCGGGGATGGCTCTACCTCGCCGTGGTCATGGACATATGGTCGAGGATGATAGTCGGTTGGTCGATGTCCCCGCACATGACGGCCGACCTTGCCGACGACGCGCTCAAGATGGCGATAGCGAGGCGGCGCCCGAAGAGGGGGTGCGTCCACCACAGCGACCACGGCTCCCAGTACGTGTCGCTGCTGCTGGGCAAGACGATGCGCGAAGCCGGCATCGGGCCCTCGATGGGGTCGGTCTCGTCCCCGTGGGGCAACGCCGCGATGGAGTCGCTGATGGGCCTCATCAGGTCCGAGTGCGTGCACGCCCGCACGTTCGAGACGCGCGAGCAGGCGGCGCTGGAGATCTTCGAGTGCATCGAGTGCTTCTACAACCGGGTGCGGATCCACTCGGCGCTGGGGCACCTCAGTCCCGAGGAGTTCGAGGCGAGGCATATGGAGGGCGCCGCCAAAAACGGCGGCGTAAGGATGTAAACGGAATCGGGGCAAATTCAAACGGGCGCATCCCCTCGCCGTCCGCACCGCCCGTTCCCCCGGCAGAGGGGGCGCGCGGCGCCTCTGCCGCGCCAACCGCACGCGAGGGGTCGCCGACGGCCCTGCCGCCCGGCGCGCTCTCTCCATACGCTCCATCGATCCAGCCTCCTTGGTCGCGCAAAAACAAAGGAGCCCCGGCGACCGCTCGCCGGGGCTCCCCCTGATACCTATGAGACGCAATCGGGCTCGCGGCATCGTTTTGTCATCACCGCTCCGTGCGTCGAGATGAAAACAGGCTATCTACCTGCTGTTTCTTTCCCTGTGTTATCCATGTTCTCCTATTCCCACTCAGTAATCAAATCGTGCATTCCCATGGCCTCTCGTCTACGTGGTGTACCGTCGTCTCTCCATTAACCGAAATCAGCCGCATTTTGTATCTCCGAGTTGAACTCAAAGTGAACTCAACACCGACTTGTCGGTCGTGGGCTATCGGGCTACAAGAGCCGCGCGCCGCGCATGCTCGAGAGCCTAAACACCTGTCATGTACACCGCAAACACATTGCCCCAAGCCCATGCAGACAGGCTCGACGACAAATGTGCTTGACAGCCAGCTGCTGAGCTATTCCGAATGCAACGTGCCATTACTTCAGCTCAGAGCTTCCTTAACAGCCTGATAGTCCCAATGGCGCTGCCCGTTTTCGTAACACTGCATTGCCACGTGCTTTCCGGACCACTTGATGCAATCCGGACACTTATCCCTATCAACTCGCGTCGAGTTGTAAAGAACGACAATGACCAGCCCATCGCTTTTCGCCTTCTCGCACTCATACTCAACATAGCTGCGATAATCGACGCGGTAACCGCGGGCGCAAGCACTAGTCCAGCTGTTATAGCTCGAACACAGTTGACAGCCGCCGCTTCTGAGACTCTTGGTTTTCTCTCCCACAACGAGCACGAAACGCTTTGAAACATCAAGCCGCTGCCGAAGCGACTTTTTAATGCTGCAATTCAAGCTCGTGTCTCGAGCCTGATGGAGGTCATGGGCATCGATAAAGTCCAGCGAAAGATGCTTGCTCTCCTTCCATTTGTACAGCTGACCAATAGCGTCTTTGTCGCCATCCCAATCCCCGGCGATATACGTCTTTGTCCTATAGGCCATACCGTGAAACCCCTTTCATCTCGTAAAGATCTACCCGGCTTATTGCCTCGCTGGTAAGAACAATGCTGATGGGCTTCGAGAAAGAATGCCCCGTCGACCTCAAAGTGCACAACATGCACCTCAACAGTTCGCCCTCGCTCTTCCGCCGGACGTCATCAAACCGAGTAATTCCCGACCCCAAAAGCGGAAGAGAGATTGGCCGTCCCGCATACACCCTACAAAGCTCTCGCCACATGTTCATGAGGCATCTCTCGTATTCAGCCATCGTCAAATGGGCCTGGTTGTGCTCGTCGAAGTGAGAAAACGCAAGCAGGAGATAATCTTCCCCGAATCGCTTAATTGTTCCGAGGTCATATCGACGACGACCGTTGCTGTCATATATCGGAAGGGGCGAACTGTTATCACCTTCAATCGTCCTTCTCAACTCTGCCAAATCATCAACATAGCGATTGATAAACATACCGTTCAACGAAGAACGGGAAATGACAATATCATCAACATTAGAATCAAAATACTCATTAAACGGAATGACCTTTTTCCCATCTTGGGCAAAAAGATCTCCTTCGACAATCTCGACTTGATTGCCGTTAATTTCAAGCTCGATACGCTCCCTGTAGAGACGGGCAAGAACGAAACGGATGAGCACCACGAGCACTGTGAATGTGGCGAGCACGATGAGCAGATAGACCCACCATGCCTGACCGGGAATCGCATCATGAAGTGAAACTCCAGAAACCGCGAGAGCTGTCTCGGTCGCGGCCACTATTCCGGTGGCGATGGAAACCGAGTCCTTGTTCAGAATTGATAATTTGACACTTTGAGGTAGCCCCACGCATCCTCCCTTCTCAATCCACTTTCCCGGCAAACCCGCGCTTCCAGTAGAGGTACTCCTCCTCGGAGATCTCCCCGGAGTCCCTCCTTGCGCGCATCGCTGCCCATGCCCTAATCGCCATGTCGAGCTTCTGTGCCCTGGGTTCTGAGGAATCGATCTCGACCCTCACACCGCAGTCGTCCGCCACGGGCTTCGCGCCGAAGCCCTCCTCCAAGCGAAACATGACCTCGAGCGCGTCGCGCGCCGTCTCGACCCCGTAGTCGGTGAGGGCGGCCGGGTCGACGCCGAGCGCCCGGGCGAGCGCCTCCAGATGTTGCGGCCTCGGGACGCGGAGACCGAGCTCGTAGTTCCGCACGGCGGACTCGGTCACGCCCGCCATCTCGGCGAGCTCGCGCTGCAGGAGGCCTCGCCTCGTCCGGAGCTCGCGTATCCTGCTGCCGTCCGCCATGTCTCCCCTGTCTCTCTCGTATATCTGGTGTACCTGCTTATCACAGGATAACGCATAAGGATATGAAGGATTGTCATGTTGACCGTTCGAATTCGTGCTGTTAGTATCCGAACTGACAGCACGTTTTCGTGCTGTCGCGAGATTGGAGAGAGATGGAGAGCAGAACCATCGGCGCGGACGAGGTCGCCGAGGCCCTCGGCATGTCGCGCGCCTACGCCTACAAGCTCATCCGCCGGCTCAACAAGGAGATGGAGGAGCGGGGGTGCATCACCGTGCCCGGGCGGGTCAGCCGCGCGTACTTCGAGAAGCGCCTGTTCGAGGGCGAGGGGGATTCCGATGTCGGTGACAAGGGATAAGCGGAACGGCACCTGGTACGTCCAGGCCTGGTACAAGACCTACGACGGCAAGCGCGCCCACAAGGTGAAGCGGGGCTTCAAGACCAAGCCCGAGGCGCTCGCGTGGGAGCGCGACTTCTACGCCGTGCAGGCGGGCGACATGGACATGAAGCTCGTCGACTTCCTCGAGCTCTACAAGAAGGACATGGGGCCGCGCCTGCGCCTGAACACTTGGAAGACCAAGGAGTCCATCATCACGAAGCGCATCCTCCCCTACCTGGGCGAGAAGCGCATGAACCAGATCGCCCCGGTCGACATCGTGAGGTGGCAGAACGAGCTGATGGCCCTCGAGAAGCCGAGCGGGGGCGGGTTCTCCGCGACCTACCTCAAGACCGTCAACAACCAGCTCTGCGCGCTCTTCAACCACGCCGTGCGCTTCTACGGCCTCTCGTCGAACCCGTGCCGCAGGGCCGAGTCCATGGGCTCGAAGTCCGCCGGCGAGATGAGGTTCTGGACCAAGGACCAGTACCTCAGGTTCTCGGACGAGGTCATGGACAAGCCGCTCTCCTTCCACGCCTTCGAGACGCTCTACTGGTGCGGCGTGCGCGAGGGGGAGCTGCTCGCCCTGAAGCCGCGGAGGTTCGACTTCGAGCGGGGGACCCTCACCGTCGCGGAGTCCTACCAGCGCATCGACGGGCAGGACGTCCTCACCGACCCGAAGACCCCGAAGTCGAAGCGAGTCATCGCCATGCCGCGCTTCTACGCGGAGGAGATGGAGGCGTTCCTCTCCGCGCTCGACCTCGACCCCGACGAGCGGATCTTCCCCGTGACCAAGTACTTCCTCAGCCACGAGATGGCGCGCGGGAGCAAGGCGGCCGGCCTCGAGCCCATCCGCATCCACGACCTCAGGCACAGCCACGTGTCGCTGCTCATCGACATGGGCTTCACCGCGCTCGCCATCGCGGACCGCATGGGCCACGAGGCGGCCGACATCACCTACCGCTACGCCCACCTGTTCCCCAGCGTCCAGGCCGACATGGCCCGCGCCCTGGACGGGGCGAGAAGGGAGAACTGACATGCCCTGCCCCAACTCCGCCCGCGAGAGGAGCGTCACCATCGGCTTCCGCGTCACGCCCGAGCAAGCGAGGCGCATCGACCTCATGGCGCGCGCCTCGGGCATGACCAAGCAGGACTACCTCTACAAGCGGGCCCTCGAGGAGGAGGTCGTCGTCAGGCCCGACGTGCGCGTCTACAAGATGCTCCGGGACGAGATGGCGCGCGTGTACCGCGAGCTCAGGCGCATACGGTCCGCCGGCGAGGTCGACGAGGGGCTCGCCTGGACCGTCGACTTCCTCGCGAGGGAGTTCTCCGCCATGCGCGGCGAGGCGGAGCCCTCGGACGTCGAGCGGGAGGACGCCCTCATCTTCGGCATGTCCCGGAGGTGAGGACGCGTTCCCCGCCCCAGTCGACGCCAGCGCCTCCGCCGCGCGCAGACCCTCTGTGCCGAGGTTATGGAGTCCTTCCGATGGATGGCCCGCACTTCCCGAGCGCTTCCCCCGTTCGCCTCAATCGGGTATACTTCGATCATTGTGAAAAGCCCTAGGGCTTTTAGCGGCTGCGGGTACCTGTACCTTCAGCCGCATTTTTCTTACCTTTTGGAGCCGATATGGAAGATCCCGGCACCGCGACAACAAAGGAACGGCCGCTCATCGACGCCGCCCAGCAGGTCCGCCACCTCAAGGACCGAGGAGTCCGCTTCGAGCTGACGGACGAGCGGGAGGCCGAGCGATTCCTGCGGGAGAGCAACTTCTTCTTCAAGGTGAAGACGTTCGCGAAGTGTTTCTCCCGCTACACCAACCCCGGCTCGGAGCGCTTCGGCTCCTACATCAACCTCGACTTCGCCCACCTCGCAGAGCTCACGAGGCTCGACCACCACCTCCGCGAGACGGTCCTCTCCCTCACGCTCGACATCGAGCACTACATGAAGGTCGAGCTCAACAGGATGATCATGGACGCGGGAGACGACCCCTACGAGCTCATGGCGTCCTTCTTCGACTCCGAGCGCGAGAGGAAGGTCAGGGTCCTCGAGAAGAGGGTCGACCTTTGCTCCGTTCGGTCGAAGGCCCCGACCGTCATGGACCTGTCCGGAGACCTGGCCGTCCCGGACGCCAGATCCGTCATCTCCGCCCTCGCCTCCCTGCTGCACCTGGCATCGGACTCGCTCGGCGGGATAGACCCCGACCACACCGAGAGGAGCCTCGCCGGGCTGGGCGGGTCCTCCTACACCCGCGGGCTCGTCGAGAAGTACGGGGACCCCAGGCACATGGCGGTCTGGAACTACCTCGAGCTCGCGTCCTTCGGAGGCGTCATCTCGCTCTACAAGTACTACGTCTTCGAGCGGCAGGCGATGAAGGACGAAGAGGCGGTAAAGGGCCTGCTCTTCCCGACGAAGGCGCTGAGGAACGCCGCCGCCCACAACGGGAACATGCTCAGCACGCTCGGCTCGAAACTGAGAAAGCCCGTCGGCTCCATCTCGAGAATGGCAGTCGAGGAGCTAGGAATCGACCGCGAGCTCGTGTCGCTCACCAAGAGGGCGCCCATCGTCCACGACTTCACCGCCCTCGCCCTCTGCTACATGCACCTGGTCAAGAGCGAGGACGCGAGAGGGGACGCTGCAGAGAGGCTCCAAGCCCTGCGCAGGCGATTCATGGCGCACAGGGGCTACTTCTCCAAGCAGGGCGAGCTAAAGAACGGCCTGGCGATGCTCAGCGAGGTCATGGACAGAGCGGCCGGCCGCCTCTCACGGCCATAGTCAACGCCATCGTCGCCTTTCGACTTCCTCCGGGGAGGGCTTGTTGACGTCTAAGTTCCGAATCAGGCAGAATAACGACAGATGTAAAAACCCATCAAGGTTTTGTAAGAGCGGGGCCGCCTGGCGGAACCGCTCTAGTTTTTTAGATCGACTCTTGAAAGCCCACTGGTGACTGCGACCATCCGCTGAAATCCGTAATCCTCGCTCGGACAGAGCGGGTTCGAGTAAGTCCGAGTAGGTCCGAGCAGCCCAGCAGCAACCCTCCTGCCCACAGCATAAAATCCGCAGCTCAGGCGCATGACATGCCGTCACATGAAGCGGCTGGTTCGGGTAAGAGTAAGTCCGAGTGGTCAGAGTAGGGCCCGACTCCCCCTTTCTCAGCCGAGTGCTGAGCCCATCGGACAAAACCAAGGCGACAACCCGATAGCGACGAGCCGAGGCCGGCGGATGCCGGTTATTCCTCGTGCGCGCAGCCTGTCACGGGCCCCGCTTTCCCCGCAAGGGCCGCGATGCTTTTCCGGCTTCTTTCGGGCTCGGCCGCCCCCGCTCAGAGCGGTGCCGGCGAAGCTCGCCCGAAACAACCGGTCGGCGACGCCTCCCTGCCGGAAAACCAGCGGCTTCGCCTTCGCTTCCCCCCTTGCGGCGCGCGGGATCCCGCGCGTCCTCCGCTCCCGCTCCGGGCGGTCGGCAGCTAACGAGGCATAGCCGGTTACGGAAGGAGCGTGAGGACGATGAGGGAGAGCCTAGAGGTCGGCCGTGTTCTCCACGAGGCCGAAGCGGGCCCCGAGCGTCACGAGCGCGTCCCCGTCGAGGTACCGCAGGGGCCCGCCGGAGGGAACGCCCCTCGCCTCGTCCACGTCGGTGACCGAAGCGTTCCAGTCGCACCCTGGGCAGTAGAACGCAATCTCCCCCGGGCGACGGGAGTACCGGAACATGCGGAGCTCCCCGCCGCACGCGGGACAGCGCCGGTAGGGACGGTCGCCGGGATGCTCCCTGAAATGCTCGAAGACGCCCATCTCGTCCCCCTTCCGAGGCCGCCGCCAAACTCCTGTTCCCAGCATTCTACCCCGCCGAGGGGACGCGCACCTTGACAGCAGCATACGACCGCAAAGGACATGCGCCCGGCAGCGCGCCGGGCGCGGGACCGCCGCCAAGCGCGGCGGGAAGGAGGAAACTATGCCAAGGAGAAGACTCACGCCCCCATCCGACATCGAGCCCCTTTTCCACTTCTGCCGTCACTGCGGCGGCGACTACACGCCTCAGGAGGACGGCATCGAGGGGGTCTGCCCGGAGTGCGCGCAGCGCCTCTACACGCGCTGCGACGAGTGCGGCGCGACCGTGCCGGCGGCGGACGCGCGCCGCCCGTCGTCGGGCCGGACCCTCTGCCGCGAGTGCGCCGAACGCCTCTGCTACACCTGCCGCGAGTGCGGAGGGCTGCATGAGCGGTCCTCGACCGACTTCCTCGTGGACGCCTACGGCAGGACCATCTGCTCGTCGTGCTGGGACGACTGGGACGCGTGCTCGGAGTGCGGGGAGTACTTCCCCGCAGACGACCTCGAAGAGGGAGAGGACGCGGACGAGCGCCTCTGCCGGAGGTGCGCCGCGAGACGAGGGAGCAGGCTCATCCACCCCTACTCGTACAAGCCGGAGCCGATATTCCATCGTGCCGAGGGGGAGGAAGCGAACGCGCTCGCATTGGGAATCGAACTGGAGATGGACGGGGGCTCGCCGGAACGGGCGGCGAGGGGCATCCTCGCGCTCGCAGGGAGCGACTACCTCTACTTCAAGCGGGACTCGAGCCTCGAGGACGGTGCCGAACTCGTCACGCACCCGGTGAGCCCGGCCGTGCTCCTGTCGCCGGAGGGCAAGGAGCTCTGGCGCTCGATATGCAGGACGGCCGAGGCCGCAGGCATGAGAAGCCATGACACGAGGACATGCGGCCTGCACGTGCACGTGAGCCGGGCGTACTTCGGTCCGAGCCCGACCGCGCAGGCGCTCGCCGAGTACAAGATGCTCGCCCTCGTCGACCGGCTGTTCGAACCGCTCGCGATATTCAGCAGGAGGAGGCGCGAGCAGCTGAACCGATGGGCGAGGCGCCCGGACACCCCGCTGGGCAACGATGGATGGATAGAGACCGCGCGCCTCGTCCACAGGACGGCCCGCCACGACCGCTATCAGGCGGTGAACATCCAGAACGAGGCGACCATCGAGCTGAGGGTGTTCCGGGGGACGCTCAGGCCGGAGACGCTGTTCGCGACGTTCGCGCTCGTCGCGGGGATGTGCGCCGTGGTGAGGGAGCTCACCCCCGGCCAGCTCGACCGGCTCACGTGGTACGCGCTTTGCGACGAAATACTGGAGAGGTGCCCGGAGGGGGCGGGCGAGCTGGCGGCGTACCTCGCCGACAGGGGGCTCGCGAACGCCGCCCCGTCGCCGGGCACCGCGACCGCGATGGGAGCCTAGCATGTGCATCATCGTCTACAAGCCGGAGGGCGCGGCAATGCCCTCGACCGGCACCCTGCGCCGCTGCTTCGAGGAGAACCCGGACGGCGCGGGCTTC
>CAMOLV010000018.1 GCA_946619045.1 uncultured Coriobacteriales bacterium
CAGAAGAGAACCGTCCCCAACTGTCATGACAGAAGAGAACCGTCCCCAACTGTCAGGTTGTTAGCTGCGGTAGAGCTTGGCGGCTTCGCGGTGCTTCTGACGCGCGAGCTCCTTGGCATACTCCTTGAACTGCGGATCGCAGGATGCTCGAATGCCCTCGACGTCGTCTTCGAGAGGGGAGAACCTCGTCCAGCCAGTTCCCAGACGTGCGAGCGACGCATGCTTGACGTCGTAATAACCGGAGCCGAAGTCAAGATAGATGCCCTTGGCGCCGCTGGCGGCTCCGAGCAGATGCATGTGGAAGCGGCTCGACACCCAGATGGCATCCTCTGCCACGGGGAACCCGCCGTTCCAGAGATCGAGGAAGGGGATGAACGCAACCTCGCCATTCCAGCGCTGCCGCATCAGCTCGAGGGGCCAGCCGTCGTCGGGCGGAATCGCCTCGACGAGGGCGATGCGCTCGTCCTCGGCAACGCCGCTCTCCAGGAGCGCGCGAACCACGTTGTCCGCGGCCTCGGGGTGCTGTCCCACGACGTCGTCCTGCAAGCTGATGAACACGCGCATGTCGTCGCGGACGCTCGTCCACTGCGCCTGGGGGTCGCCGGCAACGAGGAACGCGTCGTCCACGCCGCGTTCCACACCCAAGATCCGTGCGCTCTCGTCGTCGCGCACGTCGACGAAGTCGAACATCTCAATCGACGACTTGAGATTGTCGAGCCATGCGCCGTCGCACGGTGCCACGCCGAGGCCGGTGCACCACAAGGGCATCCCCGCATCCTCCTTGGCGGAGCGGACGATGTCGAGGATCATGCCGTGCTGGGGCCAGACCTGGTTGAGATACCCGCCGCCGAGCAGGTGGATGGAGGCTGCGGTCTTCATCTTGAGGATGCCGAGGTCCTCGCGCGGCGATCCCAGATGGTGTGTCCATGCGCAGACGCGCTCACGGCCCTCCTCGAGCGTCTTGAAGTCCTCGTTGGCCTTCCACACCATGCTCCACACGGTGCTGGTGAAATGCAGGTTGGGATGGTCGCCCGCAAAGAGGAGCGCGGCGTGGGAGGGGCTGATGCAGTCGAGCCACACCTCGGACTGGGGTTCGAGACGTGCGACCTCGCGCAGCCAGGCGCGCGTGATGAACTCGTCGCCGTAGTTGGGAACGCCGGCGGCGGAGATGAGATATCTGACCTTGGGCGGCTCCTCGGGTGTCCTGCTCTTGAAGATGCTGCCGATCCTGAATGCCATAGCCGTCCAATCGCCCATGATTCCACACTGGCATACCTACATGATTGTACGGTAAATCGAGCACTGTTCGAATGCCGATACGGTAGGTGGAAAACCCAAGGATATATGGCGAAAAACGGCAAATTTGCCATATTGAACCCCTGTCGAACGCATAGCTGGCATAATTAAACGGTTGTATTGTCACCATTGCCCATGGCATGAACATAGCGTGTCCCGCGAGGAGCTTCGATGCTGGATATCCTCTACGATTTCGTCGTGACGCCGCTCGTCTACATCGTCGAGCTGTCGTTCTCGATTCTCTACCGCGTGCTCAACAACCCCGGCCTCGCCCTGGTCGGCGTGTCGCTGGTGGTCAACTTCCTGTGCCTGCCGCTCTACCGCATGGCCGACCGCGCCCAGGAGGCCGAACGCGACAAGCAGAAGTCCATGGAGAAGTGGGTCAACCACATCAAGGAGCATTTCAAGGGCGACGAGCAGTACATGATGCTCACCACCTACTACCGCCAGCAGAACTACAAGCCCATCTCGGCGCTCAACGGTTCGGTGTCGCTGCTGCTCCAGATCCCCATCTTCATGGCAGCCTACAACTACCTCTCGAACCTCGCGATGCTCAAGGGCGAGTCGTTCCTGTTCCTCTCGAACCTCGGCGCCCCCGACCAGATGTTCACCATCGGAGGCTTCGCGGTCAACGTCATGCCCATCGCGATGACGCTCCTGAACTGCATCTCCACCTTCATCTATACGCGCGACCTCGCGCTGCGCGACAAGCTCCAGGCATACGGCCTTGCCCTCGTGTTCCTGGTGCTGCTCTACAACAGCCCCTCGGGCCTCGTCCTGTACTGGACCTGCAACCAGATCTTCTCGCTCACCAAGAACATCTTCTTCAAGGTGCTCAAGCATCCGCAGGAGGTCCTCTGCGTCCTCGCGCAGATCGCGCTTCTGGCCTTCGGCGGCTACCTGTTCGCCTCCGGCCGCATGGGCTCCATGCGCCGCGTGGTGACCCTTGCGATCCTGGCGGGCATCGTCGAGTACCTCGTGATCGCCCCGCTGGTGCGCAAGCGCAAGGGCGTCGTCGAGAAGGATGCCGGCCAGCCTGCCAAGGCGAGCACGTTCCTGCTCGCCGCGCTGCTGCTCGCCGCGCTCGTGGGCCTGCTCATCCCGTCCGCGCTCATCGCCGACTCCACCGCCGAGTTCATCGACGTCTACAACTTCGTCTCGCCCCTCAACTACATCATCCACACGGGCGCCGTCGCGGCGGGCCTCTTCATCCTCTGGGTGGGGACGTACTACTACCTCTCCGACAACAGGGGCAAGAACGCCATCGCCTTCGGGGTTGCGATCCTCGCGGGCATCTTCGTGCTCGACTACTTCGTGTTCCCCGATGCGCTGGGCACCATCACGCCCGATCTCGTCTACTCGATGGAGCCGGTGTTCGAGACCCGCAGCATCCTGATGAACGCTGGCGCCATCGTCGCCCTCATAGCCGTGCTCGCCCTGCTCTGGCACTTCAAGCGCGCGCTCGTCGCGCCGCTCATGGGCATCCTCGCTGCAGGCGTCATCGGCCTCTCCGCCATGAACATCTCGGCCATCGCCGAGGTCTCCAACCAGAAGGAGCAGGAGGCCATCGAGATCGCCAACTCCACCGAGGTCAGGATGTTCGACGAGGACGGCAACCCGCTGCCCATCTTCAACCTCTCCACCGAGGGCCACAACGTGGTCGTGCTCTTCATGGACCGCGCCATCAGCGGCTACATCCCGTACCTTTTCAACGAGCGCCCCGACCTCGTGGAGAAGTTCGACGGATTCACGTACTATCCCAACACCATCAGCTACGGCCCCCGCACGGTGTTCGGCGCGCCCGCACTCTACGGCGGATACGACTACACGATCGAGGCGATCAACGCACGCGCCGACGAGTCGCTCCAGTCCAAGCACATGGAGGCGCTCACCATCATGCCGCGCGTCTTCGGCGAGAACGGCTACAAGGCCACGGTACTCGATCCGCCGCTCGTCGACTACCAGTTCGGCGTATCCGACTACTCCAACCTCGAGGCCATGATCCCCGATGCGACCATCCTGCACACGGCGGGCGCCTACAACGACCTCTACGTCGTGGGCGGCACAGAGGCCGAGAAGCACGAGGTCACCCACGAGCGCAACTTCTTCTTCTACAGCCTCTTCAAGGCGGTGCCTACGGCGCTCAGGCCCATGGTCTACGACGACGGCATCTACTTCTCGACCGCGACCGACTCCCAGGACGTGAGCTTCGACATCGCCGAGGGCCACGCCCTCGCCAACGCCGAGTCGGCCTCGCAACAGCCCACGTTCACGCTCAACAAGGAGTTCTTCAACAACTACACGGTGCTCGCGAGCCTCACCTACATGACCGGCATCACCGAGGATGCGAGCGACAACTTCATGATCATGCAGAACTCGACCACGCACACGCCGAGCCTGCTCCAGCTGCCCGACTACGTGCCCTCGGTCTACCTCAACAACGAGGGGCTCGAGGACTACAGCCGCTTCACGGTCAACGGCCGTGAGGTCAACATGAGCAACAACACGCTGCTCGCGCACTACCACTCCAACATGGCCACGATGCTCCTGCTCGCCGACTGGTTCGACTTCATGCGCGAGAACGGCGTCTACGACAACACGCGCATCATCATCGTCGCCGACCACGGCTACGAGCTCGGCCAGTGGCAGGACCTCATCTACGACGAGTCGCTCGATATCGAGATGGTCAACCCGCTGCTCATGGTCAAGGACTTCGACGCCACGGGCTTCGAGACCTCCGACGAGTTCATGACCAACGGCGACGTCCCCACCATGGCCCTCGACGGCCTGGTCGAGAACCCCGTGAACCCCTACACGGGCAACCCCATCAACAGCGACGAGAAGAACGCCGAGCCCCAGGTGATCACCACGTCCGTCCAGTGGGATGTGCGCGAGTACCAGACCGGCAACGTCTTCAACACGTCGGACGGTCACAGCTACTCCGTCCACGACAACATCTTCGACTTCAACAACTGGGAACGTTTGGACTAGCAACCGGCTTTCGCCAGGCAAGGATACGACATGCCCCTCATGCAGCACATACACCTCGCGAGCTACATCGACCCCGGCACGGGCAGCATGCTCTTCACGCTGTTCATCGGCCTGCTCACCACGGGATACTTCTTCCTCAAGAAGGTGTGGATCAAGATCAAGTTCCTGTTCACCTCGGGCGGTTCCAAGGGAAAGGACGAGGGCAACCTGCCCTACGTGATCTTCTCCGACCACAAGCGCTACTGGAACGTCTTCAAGCCCATCTGCGACGAGTTCGAGAAGCGCGGCGTGGAGCTCCACTACTGGACGGCCTCCGAGGACGACCCTGCGCTTAGCACACCCTACGAGCATGTGAAGTGCGAGTTCATCGGCGAGGGCAACAAGGCGTTCGCGCGCCTCAACATGATGAGCGCCGACGTGGTGCTCTCCACCACGCCCGGCCTCGACGTGCTCCAGTGGAAGCGCTCCAAGGACGTCAAGTGGTACGTCCACACGCTTCACGCCGTGGGCAGCGCCGCCGGCTACCGCATGTTCGGCCTCGACTACTACGACGCCGTGCTGCTCTCCGGCCAGTTCCAGGTCGACGAGCTCCGCGAGCTCGAGGAGCTGCGCGGGCTTCCCGCGAAGGACCTCCGGATCGTGGGCTGCACCTACCTCGATGTCATGGCCGAGCGCCTCAAGACCATGGAGCCCGCGCACAACGAGCGCCCCTGCGTGCTGCTCGCCCCGTCGTGGGGTTCGAGCTCCATCCTGTCGGTCTACGGCGCCAAGATCATCGACGCCCTGCTCGAGACGGGCTACGAGATCGTCATCCGCCCGCACCCGCAGTCGATGACCGCCGAGAAGGACCTGCTCGAGGGCCTCATGGCCAAATACCCGAACAGCGACGACCTCAGCTGGAACTTCGATAACGACAACTTCGAGATCCTCAACCGCGCCGACATCATGATCAGCGACTTCTCGGGCGTGGTGTTCGACTACGCGCTCGTCTTCGACAAGCCGATCATCTTCACCCAGAGCTCCTTCGACAACAGCGTCTACGATGCCGCATGGCTCGACAAGCCGCTCTGGAAGTTCAGCATCTACCCCACGCTCGGCATCGAGCTCTCGGAGGACCAGTTCCCCCAGATGCGCGAGGTCATCGATCAGGTCATCGCCGACACCTCGCTGGCCGAGGGCCGCGAGCGCGCCCGCGAGCAGGCTTGGGCGCACCGCGGCGAGAGCGTTGAGCGCACGGTGGAGTATCTCATCGAGAAGCACGGCGAGCTCGTCGAGGCCGCCGCGCAAACGGAATAAGGGGGAGCGTCATGCAGGCGATCATCCTAGCGGCAGGAATGGGTAAGCGCCTCAAGACGCTTACCGCCGACAACACCAAGTGCATGGTCAAGGTCAACGGGGTGACGCTCATCGAGCGCGCCCTGCATCAGCTCGACGAGCTCGGCCTCAACCGCATCGTCATCGTCGACGGCTACCAGTCGCAGAAGCTCCGCGACTACGTGGCCACGCTCGACGTCGACACGCCCATCGAGTGGCGTCTCAACCCGTTCTACGACAAGACCAACAACATCTACTCGCTCTCGCTCGCCATCGGCGACCTCGAGGAGGACGATACCCTCCTGCTCGAGAGCGACATCATCTTCCAGGACGGGATCCTGCGCGACCTGGTGGACGACCCGCGCCCCACGCTCGCCCTCGTCGACAAGTACGAGAGCTGGATGGACGGCACCGTGGTCAAGGTCGACGAGAACGACGACATCGTCGCCTTCGTGCCCGGCAAGAAGTTCAAGTACGCCGACATCGCCGAGTACTACAAGACCGTCAACATCTACAAGTTCTCGCGCCACTTCTCGGTGACCCACTACATCCCGTTCCTCGAGGCCTACGTCAAGGCGCTCGGCAACAACGAGTACTACGAGCAGGTTCTGCGCGTCATCATGCACCTCGACGACTCCGAGCTCAAGGCCAAGCGCCTCACCGGCCAGCTCTGGTACGAGATCGACGACATCCAGGACCTCGACATCGCCGAGTCGATGTTCGTGGACGATGCCGACGAGCACCTCTACCGCTTCGAGGCCCGCTACGGCGGCTACTGGCGCTATCCCGGCCTCATCGACTTCTGCTACCTCGTGAACCCGTACTTCCCGCCCAAGCGCCTGCTCGACGAGATGCGCGCGAGCTTCGACACGCTCGTCACGCAGTACCCCTCGGGCATGCGCGTGAACTCGCTGCTCGCCGCCAAGACCTTCGGCGTGGCGCAGCGCCGCATCGTGGTGGGCAACGGCGCTGCCGAGCTCATCAAGTCGCTGCTCGGCACCTTCGAGGGCACGGTGGGCTTCGTGCGCCCGACCTTCGAGGAGTACCCCAACCGCTATGTCGCCGACCGCTCGGTCTCCTTCGTCCCCCAGACGGACGACTTCTCCTACACCGCCGACGACGTCATGGCGTTCTTCGAGGGCAAGGACCTCGAGGCGCTCGTCATCATCAACCCCGACAACCCCACGGGCAACTACCTGCCCAAGGCCGACGTGCTCCGCCTGGCCGCCTGGTGCGGCGAGCGCGGCATCCGCCTCGTCTACGATGAGAGCTTCTCGGACTTCTCCGACGAGCTGGGCAACACGCTGCTCGACGATGCGATCCTCGCCGAGTTCCCCACGCTCGTGGTGGTTAAGAGCATCTCCAAGTCGTACGGCGTGCCGGGCGTGCGCCTGGGCGTCGCGGCGTCGGCCGACACC
This sequence comes from uncultured Coriobacteriales bacterium, assembly GCA_946619045.1. GTDB lineage: Bacteria > Actinomycetota > Coriobacteriia > Coriobacteriales > Atopobiaceae > RUG721. Next base: position 7,020 of record CAMOLV010000018.1, read on the forward strand.
GCCCTCATCGACTTCATCAAGGGCGACGTCGCCATCTGGAACATCAACTCCTTCGGCGAGTTCTTCCTCCAGATCGCCGAGAAGTACAAGGGCGACTACGCCAAGGCGCTCGTGGGGCTGCGCGACGCACGCGCCAAGCTCGCTGCCGACCTCGCCCAGATCGACGGCATCCGCGTGCTGCCCTCCCAGGCCAACTACCTCATGCTGGAGCTCACCGGCGGCATGGGCTCGCGCGAGCTCGCCAAGCGCCTGCTCTTCGACCGCCAGCTCCTCATCAAGGACCTGTCCAAGAAGATCAAGCGCGATGGGCGCCAGTTCATCCGCGTCGCCGTGCGCAGCCATGAGGACAACGCCGTGCTCGTGGAGGCGCTCAAGGACATGCTTTCCCGCTAGGAATGGAGAAGACCGCCATGAAGATCGCAGTAGTCGGCGGAGGCAACATGGGCACCCTGATCGCGGCCGAGTTTGCCGCGAAGGGCAATGAGATCCGCCTCTTCGCATCGAACCCCTCCTCCATCTCGCGCACGATCGACGTGCTCGGGGCCGAGGACGAGCTGGTCACGCAGGGCACGCTCGCATGCGTGACCGACGACCTGCCCACGGCGGTCGCCGGCGCCAACATGATCTGGGTCACCTACCCCACGTTCATGTTCCCCTCGTTCGGCAAGAAGCTCGAGGAGCTCATCGAGCCCGGCCAGGTGATCTGCGTCATGCCCGGCGCAGATGCCGAGTTCTCGTTCAAGGGCTGCGTGGATAAGGGCGCCGTGCTGCTGGGACTCCAGCGCGTGCACTGCGTCGCGCGCCTCAAGGAGCGCGGCAAGAGCGTCTATATGCTCGGCCGCAGGGGAGAGCTCCAGCTCGCCTCCGTGCCCGCCGGCGCCGCCGTCGAGTATGCGCCCGTGGTGGAGCAGCTCTACGACATCCCCGTGCGCGCGCTTCCCAACTATCTGGTCGAGACGCTCACGCCGTCGAATCCCATCCTGCACACCTCGCGCCTCTGCTCGATGTTCTCCAATTGGGAGCCGGGCGTGACGTACCCTCAGAACATCCTCTTCTACGAGACGTGGGACGATGCGACCTCCGAGCTCCTCATCGCCTGCGATGCCGAGCTCCAGCAGGTGTGCCGCAAGCTCGAGGGCCTGCTCGACATCGACCTCACCGAGGTGCGCTCGCTCAAGCTCCACTACGAGAGCCCCGATGCGCCCGCGATGACGCGCAAGATCTCGCATATCCCCGCCTTCAAGGGCCTCGGCTCCCCGATGAAGGAGGTCGCGCCCGGGCAGTGGGTCCCCGATTTCTCATCGCGCTACTTCAGGGCCGACTTCTCCTACGGACTCAAGGTCATCCGCGACTTCGCCGCCCTCGTGGGGGAGGAGACGCCCAACATCGATCACGTGTGGAACTGGTACGTCCAGACCACCGGCACCACCGAGTTCTTCGACGGCGTACCCACCGACATCGATGAGCTTAAGAAGCTTTATCATCTCTAACGGCACGGATCATCACGACGATCGAGCGAGGTATCCATGAAGGTCTATGAGGGAACGATCCTTACGGTCAACAAGACCGACGACGTCTGCCGCTACCTGGTCGAGGACGGCGGCCGCATCCTGTATGTGGGCAACGAGCTTCCGGCGCAGTACAGCGGCGCTCCCGTGATCGACCTGGCCGAGCGCACGCTCGCGCCCAGCTTCGTCGACACCCACGAGCATTTCGCGAGCTTCGCCACGTTCAACGCGGGCCTCAACGTCATGGACGCCCGCTCCAACGCCGAGATCATGGAGATGGTCTCCGACTTCGTGAAGCGCTCCAAGGCCAAGACGCTCATCGCCTTCGGCGCCTCGCCCTACTCGGTCGAGGAGGGCCGCCTGCTCTCGCGCGAGGAGCTCGACTCCGTGTGCCCCGACAGGCCCTTCATGATGGGCAAGTACGACGGCCACGCCTGCGTGGTCAACTCCAAGCTGCTCGAGCTCATCGACGACAAGGTCAAGGACCTGCGCGGCTATCATCCCGAGACGGGCGAGATGAACCAGGAGGCGTTCTTCGCGGTGTCGGACTACATCTCCGGCTCCCTGTCGCTTCCCGAGCTCGTCTCCAACATGCTCGACGCCATGGACTACCTGGCAAGCAAGGGCATCGGCATGGTCCACACGGTCTCGGGCGTGGGCTTCGCCGGCGACCTCGACATCACCCTCGAGAAGCTCGTGGGCAAGGCCGCCCAGCACGGCTTCCAGGTGCGCGTGTTCCCGCAGTCCATGGACGTCAAGGTGGCCACCTCGCGCAACATCCCGCGCATCGGCGGCTGCTTCGCCTGCGCCCTCGACGGCTGCTTCGGCTCCGCAGACGCCGCCCTCAACGAGCCCTACCTGGGCACCGACGACAAGGGCGTGCTCTACTACACCGACGAGCAGGTCATCGAGTTCTGCAAGGCCGCCAACGACCTGGGCCTCCAGATCGAGATGCACGCCATCGGCGATGCCGCCTTCGACCAGGCCACGCGCTGCCTCAAGGCGGCCCTCGACGCCAACCCGCGCAAGGACCACCGCCACGGCATCATCCACGACTGCCTGCCCACCGAGGCCGGCATCGAGATCTGCGCCGAGTACGGCATCCAGATGCCCATGCAGACGTCCTTCATCGACTGGCCGCAGGAGCCCGACAGCTACCTGCGCGAGCTGCTCGGCCCCGAGCGCGCCGCGCACCTCAACCCCATCCGCACCTTCTGGGACAAGGGCATCGTCATCTCGGCGGGCTCCGACGCCCCCTGCACCGACCCCGACCCCATCATGTGGATGGACAAGGCCGTCAACAACGCCGACGAGACCCAGCGCCTCACGCGCCAGGAGGCCCTGCGCATGTGCACCTACAACGGTGCCTGGACCACCTTCGACGAGGACGAGCGCGGATCCCTCGAGCCCGGCAAGATCGCCGACATGGTCATGCTCTCCGGCAATCCCTACGAGTGCCCCGCCGACAAGCTCGGCTCCATCAAGGTCGAGCGCCTCATCCTGGGCGGCGAGCCGTACCTCAAGCAGTCCAAGAACATCGCCGCAGCCGTCGTCCGCGGCCTCACGAGCAAGGCGAAGATCTAGATGACGGCGCAGAGAAGGGCGATCATCCTCGCCGCGGGCGTGGGCAAGCGCATGGCCCCGCTCTCCTACGAGCTCCCCAAGGCGCTGCTCAGCGTGCGGGGCGAGGTGCTCATCGAGCGCCTCATCAGCCAGCTGCGCGAGTCCGGCGTCGACGACGTCACGGTCGTGACCGGCTATATGAAGGAGTCGCTCTTCTACCTGGAGGACGAGTTCGGCGCCAAGATTCGCGTCAACGCCGACTACGCCGACACGGGAAGCGCATCCTCGCTGCTCATCGCCCGCGATATGCTCGCCAATGCCTGGGTCTGCTCGTCCGACCAGTACTTCGAGCAGAATCCTTTCCTCGGTCTGGGGGAGGAGTCCGCATGCTCCGTCATGGAGCGCCCCGCCGCCAAGGGCGAGCTCCGCATCAAGCTCGACGAGGAGGGTTTCGTCTGCGCCGCATCCGCGCAGGGCAGCGGCCGCTACGTCCTCGAGGGCCCGGCGTTCTTCTGCGAGGCGGACGGTATCCGCTTCGCCTCGATCCTCGAGGAGGACAGCCAGAAGCCCGGCTTCTCATCGCTGCTCTGGGACCAGGTCTTCGCGCAGCACGTGGGCGATATCAGGTTCCGCGCGCGCAAGCTCGCACCGCAGGACGTGCACGAGTTCAAGAGCTTCAACGACCTGGTGGCGTTCGACCGCGACTTCGTGGAGAACGTCGACCTCACCATCCTCGACAACATCTGCGCCACGCTGGGCTGCGAGCGCCGCGACATCTCCGAGGTCATCCCCATCAAGCAGGGCCTCACCAACCTGTCGTTCCGCTTCGACTGCAAGGGCGAGACCTACGTGTACCGCCATCCCGGCGCCGGCACCGACGAGATCATCAACCGCGCCGCCGAGACCCATGCCTTGAACATCGCGCGCGAGCTCGGCCTCGATGAGACCTTCGTCTACGAGGATCCCGAGGAGGGCTGGAAGCTCTCGCGCTTCATCGAGGGCTGCGAGCCGTTCGATTATGAGAACCTCGACCAGGTGAGGCAGGCCCTCGGCATGGCGAAGCGCCTGCACGAGAGCGGGAAGACCTCGCCGTGGTCGTTCGACTACCGTCTCGAGGCCGAGAAGATCGCCGACATCCTGCGCGCCATGCACTACCCGCTGCCGCGCGACTTCTCGGAGCTCGCCCAGCGCATGGGCAGGCTCGCGGATCACCTCGCCTCCGACGGGGGAGCGCCGGTGCTCTGCCACAACGACTTCTACGGCCCCAACCTGCTGGTGCGCGGGGACGAGATGCAGCTCATCGACTGGGAGTACTCCGCGATGGGCGATTATGCCTGCGACCTGGGCAACTTCGTGGCACAGGGTTCCAACTACCCGCCCGAGAAGACCCTCGAGGTCATCGATCTGTACTACGGACGTCCCGCCACGCCCGCCGAGCAGCGCCACTGCCTCGCCGCCGTCGCGCTCGTGGGCTGGTATTGGTACGTCTGGGCCATCTACAAGGGGGCTAAGGGAAGCCCGGTTGGCGAATGGCTCTACATCTGGTATCGTGCTGCGCGCACCTACTGCGACGCCGCCATGCCCCTGTACGAGGAAGAAGCACATGAGTAAGCTCACCCGCGCCGAGTTCGACCAGCTGGTCGAGCGCGCAACCGATGGAACCGCCACCCCCGAGGAGCTCGAGGCGCTCGAGCCGTACCGTGCCAGGCGTGCGGTCATGCTGGCCTCCGGTTTCGGATCGCGCATGATGCCGGTCACGGCCTCGCGTCCCAAGCCGCTCGTGTCGGTCAACGGCGTGCGCATCATCGACACGCTGCTCGACGCCCTGCTCGCCGCAGGCGTGGAGGAGATCTGGCTCGTGCGCGGCTACCGCGGCGAGATGTTCGACGAGCTTCTCGAGAAGTACCCGATGATCCGCTTCATCGACAACCCCGACTACGCCGTCACCAACAACATCTCCTCGGCGGTGCTCGCGAAGGACCACTTCCAGAACGCCTACGCGTTCGAGAGCGACCTCTACCTCACGAACCCCGCGCTCATCTCGCGCTACCAGTTCCAGTCCAACTACCTGGGCGTTCCCGTGGAGCATACCGACGACTGGTGCTTCGAGACCGAGGGCGGCCGCATCACCGACCTCAAGAAGGGCGGCGACGACTGCCACCATATGTTCGGCATCTCGTACTGGAGCGCCGAGGACGGCGCCAAGCTCGCCGAGGACCTGCCCGAGGCGTTCGAGGACGATGCCGTCAAGCAGCGCTTCTGGGACGACGTGCCGTGCGTGCTGCGCCGCGAGGGCTATGACATCGCCATCCGCGAATGCACCTTCGACGACGTTGACGAGATCGATACCTACGAGGAGCTCTGCGCAATCGACCCCAGCTATCTGGATTGGAATTGTTCTTAATTGGCTGCAAGGTGGTCCCAGAGGGCTAATATCTTAGGCTTTTCAAGGTAAGATTTTAAAGACGGTATCAGCGTATCGGTTGAGGAGCGTTCATGCCTACCATTTCTATCGTAATCCCAGCATATAACGTCGAAAACTATATTCGCGACTGCCTTGATAGCGTAACGAGTCAAACTTTTTCTGATTTTGAAGCAATTGTGGTTGATGATGCTAGTACCGATGCAACTTTGAATATCATTAACGAATGCGCTGCAAATGATTCGCGGTTAAAAGTTGTCTGCAACGAAAGCAATCAAGGGCGACATCTGGCAAGAAGGATTGGCGTAGAGCACATCTCGGGTGAGTATACGCTATTTCTTGATGGCGATGATGCGCTTGCGCCAACTATGCTGGAAGATCTGGCAAATCAGCTGCTCCGCACGAACACTGATGCGA
>CAMOLV010000019.1 GCA_946619045.1 uncultured Coriobacteriales bacterium
GCGCCCGCGCCCACGCCGAGCAGGACGCCTGGGGCACCTTCAACGACGTGTGGGTCGCCCTCTCCGACAAGCTTCCCGAGACCGGCTTCCTCGGCTACGACGTCGAGACCGCCGAGGCCCAGGTGCTCGCCATCGTGTGCGACGGCGCCGAGGTCCAGAGCGCTCCCGCCGGCTCCAACGTGGAGGTCGTGCTCTCCGCCACGCCGTTCTACGCCGAGATGGGCGGTCAGATGGGCGACACCGGCTTCATCTGCGCCGACGGCATCTGCATGCGCGTGAACGACGCCCGCCATCACGAGGGCGGCATCTACGCCCACATCGGCACGGTGGAGGAGGGCGAGCTCGCCGTGGGCGCCACCGTCACCGCCACCATCGACCATGGGCGCCGAGAGCTCATCCGCCGCAACCACACCGCGACCCACCTGCTCGACGCAGCCCTCAAGAAGGTGCTCGGCGAGCATGTCAACCAGGCCGGCTCCCTCGTGGCGCCCGACCGCCTGCGCTTCGACTTCACGCACTTCGAGGCCATGACCAAGGACGAGATCGACCGCGTCGAGGGCATGGTCAACGCCGAGATCTTCGCCGCCAAGCCCGTCGTGACCCAGGTCATGGGCATCGACGAGGCCAAGGCCGCCGGCGCCGTCGCGCTCTTCGGCGAGAAGTACGGCGACGTGGTGCGCGTCGTGTCCTGCGGCGACGAGGACAAGCCCTTCTCGCGCGAGCTCTGCGGCGGCACCCACGCCCGCAACACCGCCGAGATCGGCCTCTTCAAGATCGTCTCCGAGGGTTCCGTGGGCTCCAACGCCCGCCGCATCGAGGCCGTGACCTCGGTCGGGGCCATCAACTACCTCGACAGCCGCCTCGCCGAGATCGACGCCGTGGCCGCAACCCTCAAGTGCCGCCCCGCCGATGTCCAGACGCGCGTCGAGTCGCTCATCGCCGACCGCGCCGAGGCCGAGAAGAAGCTCGCCGCCGCCCTTACCGGCGGCCAGTCCACCAAGCTCGCCTCCGCGCTCGCCGGCGCTGTGGACAAGGGTGCCTACAAGCTCGTGGTCGCCCGCCTCGACGGCATCGGCGGCAAGGATATCCGCAGCGCTTGGGACAGCATCCGCGAGCAGGTCAACGGCCCCTGCGCCTGCGTGCTCGCCTCTGCAACCGACGACGGCAAGGTCGCCCTGCTCGCCGGGGCAACCGACGCGGCGGTCGACGCGGGCTTCTCCGCCGGCGCCATCATCAAGGAGATCTCCGCGCTCGTGGGCGGCCGCGGCGGCGGCAAGCCCAACATGGCCCAGGCCGGCGGCTCGGACGTCTCGGGAATCGACGCGGCCCTCGACGCCGCCCGCGCGATGCTGGGCTAGATGAGGGCTCTCGCGCTCGACATAGGGGAGAAGCGCATCGGCGTCGCGGTGAGCGACCCCAGCGGTCGCCTCGCGTCGCCCGTCTGCGTGCTGCCCGCGGGCGACGTGCTCGCGAACGCGCCCGCTTGGAGGCGCGTGCTCGAGGATTGGGAACCCGATGTGCTCGTATGCGGCCGCCCGCTCACCCTGAGCGGCGAGCGCGGCCCGCAAGCCGAGTCGATCGAGGAGCGCGCACGCGAGATCTCCGCGCGTTGCGCTCTTCCGCTGGAGTTTTGGGACGAGCGCCTCTCATCCGCGGAGGCGAAGCGTATCCTACATGAACAGGGATTGAGCGAGAAGGACATGCGCGGCAAGGTCGACATGATCGCCGCGTCGCTGTTCCTGCAGTCCTGGCTCGACGCCAGGCAGACCGATGGGGTTTAGAAGACCATGGCTTCGCATCTCAACAACGACGGCAGCTCCGCCAACGCCCAGCGCCAGCCCGCCCAGCGCAGGCAGGCGCATATGGTCGTCACCACGTCAGACGACGTGAGGCCCGTCGCCATCGAGGGGCTCCAGACCCTCCATGGCTCGCAGACGCCCTCGACGTCCGTGCTCGACGGCGGCCGCGTATCCTCGCGCACCGCGCGTGCGACCACGTTGGCGCAGGAGCGCGTGGGCAAGAACCGCCGCAAGAAGAACTCCCTCGTCCGCTCGCTCCTCAAGGGCCTTCTCGGCATCGCCGTCGTGGGTAGCCTCGCCGCGCTCGTGTGGTTCGTGGTGCTCCCGCGCCTCTCCGGCGGCGCAGGCGGCGATGACCGTCCCGTCTACGAGCAGGGTATCGAGACCGAGATCATGATCCCCGACGGCTCCGGCGCCACCGAGATCGCCGAGCTTCTCTACCAGCAGGGCATCATCGACGACCGCACCGCGTTCCTCCAGGCGATCAAGCGCCAGGACGCCGAGCAGCTCCTCAAGAGCGGCGCCTACATCTTCGTCACGGGAGCCAACCCCTCCGAGGTCGTGCGCCAGCTCGTCGAGGGACCCAACTCCGTCGCCGGCGCCTTCACGGTTCCCGAGGGCCTCACGGTCGCCAAGATCGCCGACCTTATCGAGGAGCGCTTCGGCATCCCGCGCGATACCTTCATCGCGCAGGCCAAGGCATCCAACTACGTGGCGGACTACCCGTTCCTCTCCGATGCCGCCAACGACTCGCTCGAGGGATTCCTGTTCCCCAAGACCTACGACCTCTCGGGCACCGACGTCACGGCCGACTCCATCATCCGCGCCATGCTCGACCAGTATGCCGCCGAGACCGCGGACATCGACTTCGACGACGTGTGCGCGACGCTCGAGAGCCGCTACGGCACCAGCTTCTCGACCTACGACGTGCTCACGATGGCATCGATCATCGAGCGCGAGACCAACACCGACTCCGACCGCGCCACCGTCGCCTCGGTCCTCTACAACCGCATCGAGCTCGGCATGCCGCTTCAGTCCGATGCGACGACCGAGTACATCGTGGGGCGCGAGGTCTACCAGAGCGACCTCGAGGAGGAGAACCCCTACAACACCTACCTCAACTACGGCCTCACGCCCACGCCGATCTGCTCGCCGAGCATCGAGTCGATCAACGCGGCCTGCGATCCCGAGCGCACCGCCTACCTGTACTTCTACATGGACGGCGACTACCATGCGTTCTCCGAGACGCTCGAGCAGCACGAGCAGGCAATCGCCGACGCTCCGTCGGGGGAGTAGGAGATGGCGCTCGTCTCAGCTTGGCGCTACGTAGCGAGCGTCGACCTGATCGACCTCGACGAGCTTTGGTCGATGGGGATCCGCTGCCTTCTGCTCGATCGCGACAACACGATCGTCCCGCGCGATACCAAGCGCGCTCCCGAGAGCGTTCGCGCCTGGATCGCGCGCGCCCATGAGCTGGGGTTCGCGGTGTGCTTCGTCTCGAACAACTTCCACTCCAAGCAGGTGGAGGCCAATGCGGCGGAATTCGATGCCGGCTGCGTCGACCACGCCATGAAGCCGTTCCCCTTCGCGGTGCACCGCGCGCTCAAGAAGATGGGGTACACGGCAACGCAGACGGTCATGATCGGCGACCAGGTCTATACCGACATCTGCGCGGGCAACCTCGCGGGCGTCCGGACCATCCTCGTGCGTCCGCAGTGCCGCCGCGAGCTCTGGTACACCTACATCTTCCGCGCGTTCGAGGGCATCGTCCTGCACGGAAAGCATTTCGAAGGCGAATAGATAGGCCAGAGGCCCCGCCACCGTCCTGCAGTGCCGGGCGATCAGCTCCTACCCATGATGAGCTCGTTCAGGAGCTCGACGAACTCCGCATAGCTCACGCACTTCACCAGGCGGTTCACGTTCGCGGGCTCCGAGAGCACCTCGATGAGGCCGTCGAAGAGGATGCGGAACGCCTTGCGGTCGTTCTCCGAGATGCCGAGCAGCATGACCAGGTTCACGGTCTGCGCATCCCACGGCATGCCGCGCTCGCACACTGCTACCGAGAGGAACGAGCGGTTGGCCGAGGCGGTCATGGAATGGGGGATGGCCACCTGGTTGTTGAAGGCAGTCGACGAGAGCGCCTCGCGTGCGAGCACCTCGTCGGCGAAATGCTCCCCCACCAGGCCCATCTCGCGGCACTCGTCGGCCAGGTCGCGGATGAGCCCCTCCTTGTTGCGGTACTCACCGATGCGCCGGTACAGCTTGGGGTCGAGGAACCTGCTGATGAGCGAGAAGGCCTCGAGGCCGCGGCGCTTGGCCCGCTGGGTCTCGATGGCGTGCCTGATGCGCTTGAGGTCGCTGTCCTTGATGATGGGGGAGAGCACGATGACCTGGCTCCGCGCAGGGGCATCGATTTCGATGGGGGAGAGCACGAGGTCCGTCTCGATGGCGGCGGGGTCGTAGTCGGCAACGGATGCCACGCCCACGATGGAGAGGCTCGTGCGGAACTCCTCGCGGATACGGTCGAGCGAGAGCCGGTACATGCCGTGGTAGTCCATGTAGAGGAAGGTCGCCGTGACGAAGTCGCCCTCGGGGTCGGCTTTCTCGAGGTAGGCGCCTATGTGGAAGGCGATGAAGGAGATCTCGTCCTCCGAGAGCGCGATGCCGCGGGCCTCCGAGATGCAGCGCGAGAAGAACACCGCCATGTCGTAGATGAGCGGGTAGCTCTGCTTGATCTTGCCGAGCATGGGGTTATGCGAGCCTATGCCGTCCTCCATGCGCTGCAGGAGGCTGTGCACGTGGACGGCCATGCGCATGACGAACTCGCTGTCGAAGGGATCGAGGTAGTAGGCGTGCTCGAGGGCGGTGACCGCGTTCTGGGTAAGCGCCACGTCGTCCTCCTCGATGAGGCTCGAGAGGTTGGCCGCCGACGTGAAGGAGTAGTCCTCGCTCCTGCTGTTGGAGGCGATGACGAGCGCGAGGTAGCCCACCTCGCTGGTGGGGGCGTCGATGTCGAAGCGCTCGCTCAGGCGGCTGCAGATCTCGGATGCCGCCTCGCTCGCAGGGGTTCCCCAGGTCTTGTCGTAGGTGCCGTCGTCGGGCATCGACATGCCCTGGCGCATGCGCTGCACCATGATCACCAGATGCAGTACCACGTTGTTGAGGCCGAAGTCGTCGCTCGTGAGGCCGTGGTCGGCGAGGAGGCTCGAGACCATGCGCGAGAGGCGCGCCACGTCGAAGCCCTCGAGCGCCATGCCCGATCCGGTGAACGCCGAGAAGCCCGTGGAGCTCTCCGAGGAGAGCATCTGGCTCATGAGCTTGCGCTTCGAGAGCTCCGTGCCCTCCAGCGATACGGTGTCGCGGTAGCGGGCGAGGGTGAGGTCGAAGAGGCGCACCGAGTCGCGCACGCGGCGCAGGTCCGTCTCGATGGTGGAGTCCGACACGCAGAGCTCGTCGGCAAGGTCGTAGATGGAGATGGGCTGGCTCGTGGAGATGAGCCTGCGCAGGATGACATCGGCGCGGTCCTCGGGCTGGGCGCTCTCCGCGCGCGTCTTCTCGCGCACGACGTCCTGGCGCAGCCGGTAGCCTCGGTACGAGGACTCCACGATCTCGTCCGCGCCCTCGTCGTTGAGCTTCTTCACGTAGTTCCTCACCGTGCGCGTGGTCACGCCGAACGTGTCGGCGATGAACCGCGCGTCGACCCAGTCACCGCGCGATGCGAGCACATCGAGGAACCGGTCTTTGTCGAATGCCATGGCACCCTCCCTGCCTTGCGGCGAACAGAACCAGTATTCCACATGCGGAATGGCATTTTCCTAAGATTAGGAAAATCGTTCCGCATTCGGTGTCTTCCGCGGCGGCGGAAGAAAGACGATTGGCGCCTGCGTTTGCGGCATGGGATTCTTGTAACCGTAGAGAAGCACGGGGCATCCGGAGGCCATCGTGCGACGCATCCAACGGAGAAGGGAAGCAAACCATGCGACACATCGACGTCCTCCTGGTATGCGGGTCCGGCGCGAGCAGCGGCTTCATGGCCGTCAACATGCGCAAGGCAGCCGCAGCGCACGACATCGACGCCACCATCACCGCTCGCAGCGAGGCCGAGGTGGAGAGCTACATCGACTCCATCGACGCCCTCATGATCGGCCCGCACCTCAAGTACCTCGCCGACGACCTCACCGCCAAGTACGCCGATAAGCCCGTGAAGATCATCCTCATGCAGCCCGACTACTACTCCACGCTCAACGGCGAGAAGGCCATGAAGCACCTCATCAAGACCCTCCGCGAGGGCTAGGCCGTCGATTTCCGCCATCCCGAGAAAGGAAGCAACCACCATGGAAAAGGTCATCGGTTGGCTCGAAGTCAACTTCGCACCCAAGATGAACAAGATCGTCCAGAACGACTGGATCCAGACGATCAAGAACTCCGTCATGCAGGTCCTGCCGCTCATCTTCCTGGGCTCGCTCTTCTGCGTGCTCACGCTCCCCGAGAACTACCTCTCCAGCTGGCCCAACTTCTGGACCCCCTACGGCTGGACCTTCGGCCTCGTGGGCCTGTTCGTCTCGTTCCTCATTCCCTACAACCTGCTCAACTACAAGGATCACAAGCGCTCGGCCGTCAACGGCGGCATCGCGGGCCTGATCCTGTTCCTCATGTCGCTCAACCCCCAGTTCCTGGCCGATGAGGCGGCCATGATCGAGGCCGGCGAGGCCGCATGGTGGCGCATCTCCTCCATCGGCGGCTTCGGCGCGGGCGGCATGTTCCTGGCCATCATCTGCGGCGTCGTCGCGGCCCTCATCCTCAACGCCTTCGCCAACTTCACCTTCTTCAAGCCCACGTCGGTCATCCCCGACTTCGTGAAGGACTGGTTCAACTCCATGCTCCCCATCGGCATCGTGGTGGTGCTCGGCTGGATCCTCACCGACGGCGGCTTCCTGGGCCTCAACCTCTACCAGATCGTCGTCAGCATCTTCATGCCGCTGGCCAACGTGGTGAACTCGCCCTTCGGCTTCATGCTCGTGATGTTCCTCTACTGTTTCCTGTACTCCATGGGCATCTCCTCCTGGGTCCTCACCCCGGTCTTCACGCCCATCCTGCTCGCCAACGCCGAGTCCAACATGGCCATGGCTGCCGCCGGCACCGCCACCAACGCCAGCCTCGCCCTCGTGACCGACGCCACCATCTACTCCGCGTACCTTTGGATCGGCGGCATCGGCTGCACCATGACGCTCGTCATCATGATGGCCTTCATGGCTAAGTCCGCCTCGCTCAAGACCCTCGGCCGCGCCTGCCTTATTCCCGCCATCTTCAACATCAACGAGCCCGTGGTCTTCGGCGCCGTCGCCTGGAACCCCATCATGATGGTTCCCCTGTGGCTCCAGGGCATCGTGCTTCCGCTCGTGACCTTCCTGTTCACCAAGGTGATTCCGTTCGCGCCCGTGCCCTCCATGCTCTTCAACATGTGGTACTGCCCGTTCCCCATCGCCACCTGGCTCACCACCGGCTCCATCATGGGCATCGCCCTCATGGCCATCAACTTCGCCCTGTCCTGGCTCATCTGGATGCCGTTCTTCCGCACCTACGACAAGCAGCTTGTCGAGCAGGAGACCGCCGAGGCCGAGGCCGACGACGATGACGACTGGTCGTTCTAAGCGCACCGCATGATCGGCAGGGCCGGAGATCCGGCCCTGCACCCGTTTATCCCCATCGTTTGCAAAGGAACATGACATGGAAGAGGAAGAGATCAGCCCGACAATCCAGAATGCCATGACCATCCTCATGGCTGCAGGCGAGGCCCGCAACGAGTGCAAGCTGGCCTACGAGGCCATCGCCGCCGGCGACTTCGCCCTCGCCGACGAGAAGATCGCCGCCGCGGACGCCAAGATCCTCGAGGCCCATCACGTGCAGACCGATGCCATCCAGGGTGCCTTCCGCGGGGAGGAGCAGGAGTACAGCCTGCTGTTCGCGCATGCCCAGGACACGCTCATGACCATCTACTCCGAGATCATCACCGCCAAGCAGCTCTACAAGGTCTTCAAGGCGCTCGACGCCCGCATCGCCCGGCTCGAGGGGCGTGAGTAGCATGCGCCACGCTGTTCCCACCGGATTCCCCGAGGGCTTCCTCTGGGGCGGCGCCGTTGCGGCCAACCAGCTCGAGGGCGCCTTCGACGAGGGCGGCAAGGGCCTCTCCATCGCCGACTTCAACGAGTACACGGCAAACGTGCCCCTCTCCAAGAAGTACAACGGCGAGATGACCAGCACCTTCATCCAAGAGGCCATCGAGCACCCCGAGAACCACGTGTTCCCCAAGCGCTGGGGCATCGATTTCTACCATACCTTCGAGGACGACCTCAGGCTGCTCGGCAAGGACGGCCTGGGCCTCAAGACCTTCCGCACCTCCATCATGTGGGCGCGCATCTTCCCCGACGGCGACGATGCGGAGCCCTGCGAGGAGGGCCTGGCCTTCTACGACCGCCTCATCGACTGCATGATCGCCAACGGCATCGAGCCCATGATCACCATGTCGCACTACGAGATGCCCATCGCGCTGGCCCTCAAGTACAAGGGCTGGTACTCCCGCGAGCTCATCGACCTGTTCGAGCGCTACGCCAAGGTGCTGCTCGACCGCTACCACGACCGCGTGAAGCTGTGGATCCCGGTGAACCAGATCAACCTGGTGAGCGTGGAGTCGTTCAACCATCTGGGCGTATGCGAGGACAAGGTGGACAACGTGCTCGAGGCGCGCTACCAGGCGGTGCACAACGAGCTCGTGGCCTGCGGGCGCGTGGCGCGCTATGCGCACGAGAACTACCCGGACGTGATGATCGGCTGCATGAACTGCGGCGGGCCCACCTACCCGGCGACGTCCAACCCCAAGGACAACCTGGCCAACACGCTCCACAACCAGATGAGCTTCTACTACTATACCGACATCCTGCTGCGCGGCACCTATCCGGCATATGCGCTGCGCTTCTTCGAGGACAACGGCTACAACATCGAGTTCGGCGAGCACGATCTGGAGGACATCGCCAACACGGCCGACTTCATGAGCTTCTCTTACTACTACAGCCGCGTGTGCGACTGGGAGACGTTCCGCAGCGGCCGTGGCGACCGCACCAACCCGGACCTGCCGGCCAACCCCTGGGGCTGGGGCATCGACCCGGAGGGCCTGCGCAACGCGCTCAACCTCTACTACGACCGCTACCAGCGCCCAATCTACATCACCGAGTGCGGCATCGGCGCGTTCGACAAGGTTGAGGACGGCATGGTCCACGACCCGTACCGCGTGGACTACTTCCGCGCCCATATCGAGCAGCTGCGCGAGGCCATCCGCGACGGCGTCGATGTGCGCGGCTTCTACTCGTGGGGTCCCATCGACCTGGTGAGCTGCTCGTCGTCCGAGATGACCAAGCGCTACGGCTTCATCTACGTCGACCGCGACGACTACGGCCGCGGCACCCAGGCGCGTCTCGAGAAGGACAGCTTCGCGTGGTATCGCCACGTCATCGACACCAACGGCGCGGAGCTTTGAAGAGAGTCCCGGAGAAAGGCCGACGTCATGCATAGGCTCAGCTTCGATGTGAACGATCCCCAGGGGCTCCATGCGCAATCCGTCGCGCGCCTCGCCGACGCGCTCTCGGGGTTCGCCTGCGCGGCGACGCTCTACGCCAAGGGCGCGAGTTGCGACGCGCGGAGCATCTTCGAGGTGCTCGCCCTCGCCGTGCCCGCGGGGGCGCGGGCCACGCTCGTGCTCATGGGCGACGATGCGGATGCCTGCGCCGAGGCGCTCGCCGAGGTGCTCGCAACGCTCTGACGTCCCCCATGCACCGATCGATTCTTCGGAAGGCATCCTCCGGGATGCCTTCCCGCTTTTGGCGGCGAGGGTGGAACGGCGGTGCCGCCCGCTGCCCCATGCTGCCAACGTGCCGCCGAGGTGCTAAGATGAATTAGTTGAAACCTCGAGGAGACATGCGTGGATAATCTGGGACACAACGTCGTCGTCCATGATGGCTGCGACCACATCTTCTTCGTCGGCTTCCTGGGAGCCGGCAAGTCGACGCTCGCCCGTAATCTGGGCGAGCTCTTCCACCGCACCTACGTCGATACCGACCACATGGTCGAGCTCGCCTTGGGCAAGCGCGTCGCCCAGATCTTCGAGGAGGATGGCGAGGAGGCGTTCCGTGTCGCCGAGACCCGCGCGCTGAAGCGTCTCGAGCTGCGTAAATCCCTGCTCGTGAGCTGCGGCGGCGGCATCGTCGAGACCCCCGAGAACTGCAAGCTCATGCACGAGATGGGCGTCGTGGTGTTCCTCGACGGCGATCTGGAGGACTCGCTGCGCCAGATCCAGTGCCCCGAGCGCCGGCCCGATCTGGGCGACCGCGCCAACGCCGAACGCGTCTACAACTTCCGCCGGCCCCTCTACGAGGAGGTCGCCGACATCACCGTCGATATCCGCAACAAGAGCTTCGAGGATGTGGCTGCCGTCTCTGGGCAGCTGCTCTGGGAAAGGGGGCTCCTGTAATGCCCGAGTCCAGCATCGTGCCCGGTGCGCGCGGGTCGTTCTCGGCGAAAGCCGCGGCGCCTGCAGCTACCGCCTCGACCGACAACGTGATGGTCCGCCAGTGGGTGACCATGCCCGGCGGCTCGATGGACGCCCGCCTGGGCACCGGCCTCGTCGACCGCGCCGGCAAGGAGCTCAAGTCGGTGCTCGGCACGCCGCGCCTCGCGGTGCTCGCGTCGACCGCCGACTCGCCTGCGGATCAGGTCGAGCTCGTGCGCCGCTCCCTCGTCGACGCCGGCTTCTCCGTCCAGCCCCTCGCGCTTCCGCAGGGCTCCGACGCCCTCTCGCTCTCCGCAGCGCAGACGGTCCTCGACGCCCTTGCCGATATGGGCGCCACGGCGGGCGACGGCTTCGTCGCCATGGGCGATACGGGTGCCCTCTCGCTCGCGTCGTTCGTCGCCAAGAGCTGGTGCAACGGCATGGCGCTCATGGAGTATCCGCTTGACCTGCGCGCCGCCCTCGAGGGCAGCTGCACGCCGCTCGGCTTCACCGTGTCGGGCCGGCCCGAGATGTACACGTTCCCCTCGGCAACGCGCTTCGTCTACTGCGACTTCGACCTGATGGAGCCCTCGCTCGGGGGAGAGGAGGAGCTCTACGCACGCGCCCTCATGGTCTGCGGTGCCGTCGCCGATGCCGAGAAGGCGTTCGGCAAGCTCTGGGACAACGTCGAGGGCTTCATGGGGGGCGACCGCAAGACGCGTGCCACGGTCATCGGAGATGCCTTCCGCAGCCGCGGCCGCATCATATCGTCCTCGTCGGTCGTCACGCGCGACTCGCTCGGCTTCGGCCGCACCTTCCTCCGCGCGACGCGCCCGCTCTTCTCCGCCGACGTCCCCTCGTCCACGCTCCTCGCAGAGGGCATGCGCTTCGCCTCGCGCATCTCCGCGGGCATGGGGGAGTTCGCCGTCGACGACGTGCTCGCCATCGACGAGATGCTCGACGCGTTCGAGCTGGGCTACGTCGAGGACGTGCCCTTCTCGGCGGAGGACCTCGCGCAGGCGCTCAAGGCCGAGTGCTTCCTGCGCACCAACAAGTTCCAGATGTTCACGCCCAAGTCCTACGGACGCATCAGGCTCACGACGCTCACCGACGAGCTGCTCGCCGAGCACACCGGGGCTTGGGTCGATTCACGCAGCTAGGGTATCGGTTTCTCCATACAGGAGGTAGGTTTTCATGGCAGATTCTCAGGCATTCGCACGCCGCGTGGAGCGGTTCCGCGCGCTGATGGAGGAGCGCGGCTACGACGCCGCCATCGTCCGCGACAACGCGGGGCTGCGATGGCTCACCGGGGCCGAGAAGGTCTTCGACTTCGAGAACGCGCACACGGCGTTCATCACGTCCGACGGGCTCTGGTTCCACACCGACTCGCGCTACTACAACACCTTCATCGAGCGCCTTGGCGCCGACGGTCCCTGGGCGTTCGACCAGGAGATGGTCTCGGGCTCCGCGTGGGCTGCAGCCAAGATCGCGGCATCGCGCGCACGCGTGGTCGCCATCGAGGACAGCATGGACCTCGCCTTCTACGACGACCTGCTCGTCGAGTGCGCCAAGAAGAGCATCGCGCCCCTCTTCCCGCGCATGCACGCCGACATCGCCAAGCTCCGCATCGTCAAGGACGAGGAGGAGCTGGAGCTCCTGCGCGAGGCGCAGAGGATCACCGACGAGGCGTTCGAGCACATGTGCGGCTTCATCAAGGTGGGCATGACCGAGAAGGAGATCCGCGTCGAGCTCGAGAACTACATGCTCACGCACGGTGCCGACGGCCTCTCGTTCGACTCCATCATCGCCGCCGGCCCCAACGGCGCCAATCCCCATGCCCAGCCGAGCGACTACCGCGTGCAGAAGGGCGACTTCATCGTCATGGACTACGGCGCGCTCTACCGCGACTACCATGCCGACATGACCCGCACCGTGATCCTCGGCCAGCCCACCGAGGAGCAGCAGCATGTCTACGACATCGTGCGCCTCGCGCACGAGACCTGCGCCGCCACGGCGAAGCCCGGCTGCATCGGCAAGGACATCCACAACCTCGCCGTCAAGATCATCTCCGAGAACGGCTACGGCGAGTACTTCGGCCACGGTCTCGGCCACGGCGTGGGCCTCGAGATCCACGAGAAGCCGGTCTTCGGCCGCACCTACGAGGGCGAGGTGCCGGTGGGCTCGGTCATCACGGTCGAGCCGGGCATCTACCTTCCCGGCCGCTTCGGCATCCGCCTCGAGGATACGGGCGTCATGACCGAGGAGGGGTACGCGCCCTTCGCAAACTCGCCACATGAGCTGGTCGTCATCGATTGCGACTAGGTTTTTCGCTATACTCGATTGGTTATGAAATATCCGGGTTTCCCGGAATCGGACGAAAGGTTTACTCCAATGGCAACTCTCGGAATCACCGATCTCAAGGCCGGCCTCGGCGTCAACATCAAGGGCAAGGACTGCGTCATCATCACGGCCGAGCATGTCAAGCCCGGCAAGGGCAACACCTACGTGCGCACCAAGTACCGCGACATCCGCA
>CAMOLV010000020.1 GCA_946619045.1 uncultured Coriobacteriales bacterium
CGGCGAACGCCTTGGTCTTGAACTTCTTCTTGAGCGACTTGACCTCCATGTCGGTGACGCTGCCCGACGGGCGCATCTTGGCGACGGCCTGGATGAGGCCGGAGAGCTCGTCGACGGTGTAGAGCCACTTCTCCATGGCGGCCTGAGGTGCGGGCAGGTCGGGGTTGTGGTCGCAGTTGTGCGTCTGGATGGCGTGCACGAGCTCGGGGGTTCCGCCGGCGGCGAGGATGAGCTCGCCCGCCTTGACGGTGTGGTTCACGGCATCCTGGAACTTCTCCCAGTCGAGGTCGTGGAGCAGGCCCACCTGGCCCCAGAACGCCACGTTCTCGGGATCCTCCTTCTGCGCGAAGTAGCGCATGAGGGCCTCGAGCGTCTCGGCGTGGGAGATGTGGAACGGATCCTGGTTGTATTCCTTGAGCAGGGCGTACGCCTGCTCGCGGGTCAGGCCGGTCTTGAGCGAGCCCTGCTGCTCGTCTGCCATGGTGCTACCGCCTTTCACGGGTTCCGCGTTGCCGCGCGCCGGTTCTCTTCAAGCGTTCTCGGGACGCATGTGCGGGAAGAGCAGGACGTCGCGGATGGACGCCTGGTCGCAGAAGAGCATGATCATGCGGTCGATGCCGTAGCCGATGCCGCCTGCGGGGGGCATGCCG
The DNA here is from genome assembly GCA_946619045.1 of uncultured Coriobacteriales bacterium. Classification (GTDB taxonomy): domain Bacteria; phylum Actinomycetota; class Coriobacteriia; order Coriobacteriales; family Atopobiaceae; genus RUG721. The sequence goes on from CAMOLV010000020.1 coordinate 651, forward strand.
TACTCGAGCGCGCGGATGTAGTCCGCGTCGTACTCCATGGCCTCCTCGTCGCCGGCCGCCTTGGCCTCGACCTGCGCCGCGAAGCGGCCCTCCTGGTCGACGGGGTCGTTGAGCTCGGAGAACGCGTTGGCGTACTCGTGGCCGGCGATGATGAGCTCGAAGCGGTCGGTGAGGCGCGGGTCGTCGTCCTTGCGCTTGGCGAGCGGCGAGACCTCCACGGGGTAGTCGCACACGAAGGTGGGGTTCACGATGCTCGCCTCGCCCAGCTCGTCGTAGAGCTCGAAGAGCAGGCGGCCGGCGCCCCAGCTCTCCTCCCACTCGATCTCGTACTTCTCGCAGAGCTCGCGGAGATGCTCGACGGGGGTGTCGAGGTCGAGGGTCTCGCCCACGCAATCGCTCGCGATCTCGGCGATGCTCGCGGAGCGCCAGGGGCTCGAGAAGTCGATCTCGGTGCCCTGGTACTCGATCTTGTCACCCTTGCCCACAGCAGCGGCGCAGGCGCGGAACAGATCCTCGGAGAGCTGCTTCATTCCGTCGAGGTCGGAGTAGGCGCAGTAGGCCTCCATGGAGGTGAACTCGGGGTTGTGCGTGAGGTCCATGCCCTCGTTGCGGAACTGGCGGCCGATCTCGAAGACGCGGTCGAGGCCGCCCACGATGCAGCGCTTGAGGTGCAGCTCGGTGGCGATGCGCAGGTAGCAGTCCTGATCGAGCGCGTTGAAGTGCGTGGTGAAGGGACGCGCGTTGGCGCCGCCGAGGGTCTCCTGGAGGATGGGCGTCTCGACCTCGAGGTAGCCCTGCGACTCCATGAAGCGTCGGATGGTGGAGACGATCTTGGAGCGGTTGATGAAGACCTGCTTGGACTCGGGGTTCATGATCAGGTCCACATAGCGCTGGCGGTAGCGGACCTCGCGGTCGGACAGGCCGTGGAACTTCTCGGGCAGCGGGCGGACCGCCTTGGAGAGCAGCACGAGGTTATGCGCCATGATGGAGAGCTGGCCGCGCTTGGTGCGGGTGGCCGTGCCGGTCGCCTGCACGATGTCGCCCATGTCGATGCTGTCGAGCAGGGCCCAGCTGGCCTCGTCCATCTCGTCGACCTTGCAGAAGAGCTGGATGGTGCCGGTCGCATCCTCGCAGTCGATGAACGCGAGCTTGCCGTGACGGCGGAACGCCCTCACGCGGCCGCCCACGGTGATGGTGCGGCCCTCGGGGTCGAACTCGCCGTTCTCGAGGGACCCGAAGGTCTCGTCGACCTGGGCGACCTTCCAATCGATGGTGTTCTTGATGGGATACGGGTTGATGCCGGCGTCGATAAGCGCCTGGCGGCGCGCACGGCGAACGGCGCGCTCGTCGCCGAGCTGGTTCTGGGTGGTCTCGTCTGCCATGATGCTCTCCTTAAATGAAAAAGCACCCCGCGCTGCTCAGCAGTCACGGGGTGCGCTTGTACGCTCTCGCCTGCCGATTAGCGGGTGATTCCCACGATGGTGTACTTCTTGGTCTTGCCGGACGGCGTGGTGAACTCCACCTGGTCGCCCTTCTTCTTGCCGATGAGGACGGCGCCGGCGGGGGACTCGTTCGAGATCTTGTGCTCGAGCGAGTTGGTCTCGGTGGTGCCCACGATGGTGAACGTGGAGCGCTTGCCCTTATCGTCCTCGAGCTCGACCGTGCAGCCGATGGAAATCTTGACGCTGCGGCTCTTGGAGCTGTCGACCACCTTGGCGACCGAGAGGATCTGGCGGATCTCGGCGATACGGGCGGCGTTCTTGGCCTGCTCCTCCTTGGCGGCGTCGTACTCGGCGTTCTCGGAGAGGTCGCCGAAGCCGCGGGCTTCCTGGATGCGCTCGATGATCTCGGCGTCCTTCTCGCCCTCGCGGTAAGCGAGCTCGTCGACGAGCTTCTGACGGCCTTCGGGTGTAAGGTGAATCTCTTTGATGTTGTCCATGCTCTAGCCTCTGCCTACCTATGCGGACTACTGGGCGCTCTTCTTGGAGGTCTTCTTCTTGGGCGCGGGCTCGGGCTCGACGTCCTCGTCCTCATCGTCCTCGATATCCTCGTCGTCCTCGTCCTCGTACTCGACGTCGTCGTCCTCGTCATCCTCGACCTCGACGACGGCGGCCTTCTTCTTGGCCTTCTTGACGGGCTTCTCCTCTGCCTCTTCGGCCTCCTCGTCATCCTCTTCCATGCCCTCGCGGACATTCTTGACGGTCTGGCCGAGGCTCTTGCCGAGTTTCGGGAGGTTCTTCGGCCCGAAGATGACCAGGACGACGATCAGAATGACGATCAGCTCCATGGGACCCATACCAAGAATCATGTTCGATCCTCCTAAAGAACCGGTTGATGGCACTGCATACGCACAATGGTGCACAGGACAGTATAGCCAAAAACGCACGTTAATCACAATCTTCACGTGCAAACCTTTACCATAGTTACGGTATTCCCCATCGAAGGGATATATTTCGTGCCAACATGGGCCGCGGTCATATTGGTTCTATCGATCGCCATCTCGGCGGTGTACTGGTCGCTGCCGTGGCTGCTCTCGCTGCGCGGGGTCGAGATGCGGCGCCGCTCGCTCTTCGGCACCATGCTCATCTTCGAATCGGAGGATGAGGACGGCACGCCGGTGAGGCTGCTCAATGTGGACGGGACCTTCCAGTCGGCAAGCTATATCTCGGACGACCTGTGGTCCGAGCTCGTATGCGAATACCACCGCACCATGGCCGACGCCATCGACGAGATGGGCAGGGCGCGCAGCGTGCTCGTCATCGGCGGCGGCGGATATTCGCTGCCCAAGTATCTGATCACGCACACCAGGCGCATGAGGGTGACCGTGGTGGAGATCGACCCGCGCATCACGCAGGTCGCCCGCGAGCGCTTCTTCCTCGACCGCGTGGAGCAGATGGCCGAGGGCCGCATCGAGACGGTCAACGGAGACGGTTGGAAGTACCTGCGCGAATGCGGCCGCAGCTTCGACGTGATCGTCAACGACGCGTTCTCTGGTGCCAAGCCGCTCGGCGCACTCGGCAACGAGGAGGGCGCGGCGCTCATCCGCGCGCACCTCACCGAGCGGGGCATGTACCTCGCCAACGTGCGCACGCCGCTGGAGGGCGCCAAGGCGAAGCCTCTGCACGATGTGCAGGCGGCGTTCGAGCAGGTATTCGGATCGGTCGAGGTGGTGCCCGAGCATCCCGAGGAGCCGGGCACCCTGGCCAACAACGTGCTTATCGCGCGGGTCTGATCGGAGGGTCGGGGCTTTCGTTCACGGCATCATGGCTGCAATGTCCGAAGGCTCCGCTTCCCCCTCCCGCTCCTGCTTCTGTTCCTGCTCTTGGGCCTCGTCCCCATGCGGGAGCAGGGCCGTGGCCGTGCAGGCGGTGCACCCCTTGAGGGCGCCGAAGAGCAGGGCCGCGATCAGGAACAGGGCGACGAGCAGATATTTGAGCAGCTTACGGAGACGCTGGCGACGGGCCTCCTCGTCGTCTTCCGTCACGTCGTCCTCAGGCGGGACGGCCTCCTTCTCCTCCTCGAGCACCAGCACGATGGGCGTGGGCTCGGCGAGGTTCATGAGGTCGGTGTTGGGCGGCTCCTGGAGCGCGGCGGAGAGCGACGTGGCAAGGGCGGCCGAAAGCGCCACCTTGCCCGCAGATTTGCCGAGCTTGGCAGCTTCGTCTGCAAGCTCTGCGGCAACCTCGTCCAAGCTCTTGCCGGTATCCTCGTCCATAGCTTCCCTCGAAGATCGTCGGTTCCTGAGTTAACTATACCCATCTAAACGAAAAGCACCTGCCCCGAAGGACAGGTGCTTTTGATTGCACGTTGGACGCGCAGGTGCCTACTCGGCGGTCTCCTCGGCAGGAGCCTCCTCGACGGCGGGAGCCTCGGCGGCCTTCTTCTCGAACTCGGCGGCGCGGCGGGCCTTCTCGGCAGCCTTGGCCTCGGCGGCAGCCTTGCGGGCAGCCTCGGCGGCAGCGGCCTTCTCGGCCTTGGCGGCCTTGGCCTTGGCAGCGGCATCGAGGCGGGCCTGGGCGGCGGAGCCGAACTTGTCGGCGAAGCGCTGGACGCGACCGCCGGTGTCGACGAGCTTCTGGGTGCCGGTGTAGAACGGGTGGCACTTATCGCACAGGTCGAGGCGCATCTCGGGCTTGGTGGCGCGGGTCACCCACGTGTTGCCGCAGCTGCAACGGACCGTGCAGGCCATGTACTGGGGATGGATACCTTGTTTCATAGCAGGACTCCTTCTTCGTGCCCTGGTTTCCGACCAGAGCGGGGTCTGGTGCCTTGGTTTCCGACCAAGGCGGTCAAGCCTTCAAAGTGTATCACGTGGCGGCCCCGGGAACAACGGAAAACCATGGTTATAATGGGGAGAAACGCGATTATGAGGAGGATTCATGTTCCTGGCGATCGATGTGGGCAACACTCAGACCACCCTCGGGCTCTACGATGAGACGGGCGCACCGGTTACCGGCTGGCGCATGTCTACCGATGCCACCGACACCTCCGATATGCTGCACTCGCGCGTCTGGGGGTTCTTCGCGAAGGACGGCTTCTCGCTTTCGGACGTCGACCAGGCGGGGCTCGCCTGCGTGGTCCCGGTGCTCTCGCGCGCTTGGTGCAAATGCCTCACGGCGACCCTCGGCAAGGAACCGCATGTGATCGACCCGCGCCATGACTACGGCCTCGAGGTGGATATGCCCAACCCCGGGCAGGTTGGCGCAGACCGCATCGCCAACGCGATCGCGGCGCGCACGAGCTACGGGGCGCCTGTGATCGTGGTCGATTTCGGCACGGCGACCAACATCGATGTGGTCGATGCGCGCGGCGCCTATCGCGGCGGGACCATCTCCCCCGGCCTCATGCTGTCGGCAAACGCGCTGTTCTCGCGCGCCGCCAAGCTCTCGAGCGTGCCCATCAACGTTCCGCCTGCTGCGCTCGGCACCGATACCGAGACGGCGGTGCAATCGGGCCTGGTCATCGGAGCGGCCGTGCAGGCGGAGGGGCTCGTCGCGCGCATCAAGGCCGAGCTCGGCATCGAGGATGCGCCCGTTATCGGCACAGGCGGACTCGCCCGCACGGTGAGCGGTGCAACCGATCTCTTCGATTTCATCGACCCCGACCTCACGCTGCGCGGCATCTACGAGATGAGCCTCCGCGCATAGCCCTGTGGCGCGGTCTGACAGCGGGGACGGTTCCGATTGTCAGGAAAACCTGACAATCGGAACCGTCCCCGCTGTCAGACCGCCAGATTGCGGAGCGTCCGCCTTAATCGTCGGATCGGGGCTCGTCATCGGGAAGGTAGAGGCTCTTGTCGACCTTCTCGCGGCCGGCGCTCTGGACCACGTCGAACAGCCCCCTCATCTTGCGCTTGCGCGCCAAGGCGGCCTCGTCGATACGGCGCAGCTTGCCCATGCGGATGAGCAGCTCGCACATGGCGACGAACCCGCCGCAGGACGGTGCGAACGGCTCCTCGCGCTTATCGCGCGTCCTGAAGACGATGCCGCCCGTGGAGGTGGTGCGGTTATCGTCGATGCGGACGTCGTTCCAAACGTACGGGCGCACCTTGCCGAGCGCGTCGGTGAGCTCGATACCGTCGGGACCCACCTCGACCTGGCGGTTCTTCCAGACAACCAGCATGTAGCCGGCGAGAAGCGACAGGACGATGCCCGTCGCGAACCCGATGCCGCCGTAGATGTTTGCCTGCCCCGCCGCCCCGCGCAGGAACCCGATCGCGGTGCTCAGGATCATGACGAGGCCGAATGCGAGCAGGATGCCGTATCCGCGCAGGTTGGAAGGGGTGTGCTCCGTGCAGATGACGGTGGTCGGAAGCTCATCCCGCTGTTCTTGAACCGTAATCGGCGCATCTTCGTTCATCGAGATCACATCCGTTCCATCTCCACTTGGATATCGGGACAAAAGATTGGGAGACCCTATCCCGATAACCAAGTTCCGTTACTTCGCGTGTCCGTGCCTGAAGAACTGGGCTTGGGAATCTGGACACTTTTGCAGATAGATCTATCCAGATACCCAAGTCCGGTGGTACCGCATCATGCCAAGCGCATCGAAACCTGCTCGGGAGAGTACTCGACGTCGCGGCCGTCGTCGGTCTCGACGCAGATACGCCCCCACACGTCGATGCCCTCGAGCGTGGCCTTGCAATAGAGGTTCCCGTTGGGGAACAGCAGGTCGACCGTTCCGCCGAGGCCGGCCATCCGGTCGAAGTACTCGCCTGCGAAGGGTCCGAACGGTCCGGCGGCAGCACGGCCGGCGCGCACAGCCTGCTCCCATGCGTCGAAACGTGCCTGGATGACATCGGCGATCGCCGTCCGATCCGCCTGGGAATCCGTGAGCGCAATGCTCAGCCGCACGAAAATGCCCTCGTCGTAGCCTGCCTTGGCTGCAATGCGCGCAACGACGGCGCCGTCGAGCATGACCGAGCTGGGCCACAGGATCTGCGCGCCATCGCCGAGCTGCTCGCACACCGCGAGCGCGGCGAGCGGCGCGACGGCCGTCGCATAGGGCATGGGTACCCGCGGGCGCAGCACGGTCTCGAAGGCATCGGAGGTGCTCAAGGCTACTCCCACGTGAGCTCGCCGAGGTCGGATATGACCATGCCCACGCGCTCCTCGCGCGGCAGGACCTTGACCGGGGCGTTGGCGTAGAGGAAGAATCGCGCGGGGTCGTGCATGAGATCCTCCATGGGAAGGATCACGTAGTCGCGCTCGCCCATGCGGGCGTGCGGCAGCGTGAGCTTCCTGCCGGAGTGGCGCTCGCCCTCGACCCACTCGAGGTCGCAGTCGATGACGCGGTCGCCGAAGCCGTCCTGGCCCTCGGGGCGCACGCGGCCGAGGGTCTCCTCGACCTTGAGCAGCTCGTCGAGCAGCACGAGCGGATGGAGCTCGGTGCGGACCTCGACCACGGCGTTGGCGACGGACGACGAGATGCCGTAGGCGGGCGCGGTGTCGTAGGCGTGGCTCACCTGCACGACGGCGGTGAGGGGGATGTGGTCGATGAGGGCGACGGCGCGCGACAGGTTGTCGAGACGGTCCCCCATGTTGGAACCGATGCTGACGAAGGCCTGGCGGGGGTCCTTATGGCTGACGGCCCAGTAGGAGTTGACCGCCTGCGCGGTCTCGGCCACGTTGTGCACGCGCAGGATGCGCGCGCCGGAGGCGATGGACGAGAGCGCGATGCCGATGGATGCGGCGTCACGCTGCGCGACGTCCTTCTCGCCCGAGACGGCGCCCGTGAAGCGCTTGCGCGAGACGGCGCACATGAGGGGATAGCCCATCGAGACCATCGAGCGGGTGGCGCGCTGGATGACGACGTCCTGGTTGGTGTCCTTGTCGAAGCCGGCGCCCGGGTCGACGCAGATGCGCTCCTTGGCGATACCGGCGCGCAGCAGCGTGCGGGCGGAGTCGCCGAGGAAACCCATGACGTTGCGCATGATGGGCGCCTCTTCGGGCAGGGTGAAGCGCTGGCTGGAGGGCACGACGCGCACGGGCTTGGCATCGTCGAGCGAGACCTGCCTGCGGGTGGGCTTCTCCTCGAGGGTGCGGTCCCAGTGCGTGATGACGCAGCCGCATGAGGTGCCGGCAGCGACCTCCACCATCGCGGGATTGGTGAAGCCGGTGACGTCGTTGATGATCGACGCGCCGAGGCGGGCGCACATCTTGGCGACCTCGGGATGGCGCGTGTCGATGGAGATGATGGCGTCGGGCACCGCCGCGAGGATCTTGCGGATGACCGGCACCACGCGCTCCGCCTCCTCGTTGGGCGAGACGGGCGTATGGCCGGGGCGCGTGGACTCGCCGCCCACGTCGATGATATCGGCCCCCTGGTCGAGCATCTCGAGGGCGTGCTCGACCGCGGCGTCCACGTCGAGGTGCTCTCCCCCGTCGGAGAACGAGTCGGGCGTTACGTTGAGGATGCCCATGATGCGCGGACGTGTAAGCGAGATCTCATGGCTCCCGCACTGCCAGACAGCGTATCCTTCTTTGAGCATGGTGGTGAGGCCTTTCTCGGAGATGGGGCTCCGAACGGTTCAGCTGCGTTTGCCTTCCCTTATTGTAGCGCGTTGCTGCGCATTTACTCAAAAATCGAATGCTGCGGCGATGTCGCAGGCGCAGACGAGGTCGGCGTAGGCGTCCTGAGGTGTGGGCTCGAGGTTGACGATGACGAGCTTGGAGCCCTGGAAATAGCGCACGAGGCCCGCCGCCGGATACACCACGAGCGAGGTGCCGCCCACGATGAGCACGTCTGCCCGGGCGATGGCGTTGATGGCGCCCATGATGCACTCCTCGTCGAGCGACTCTCCGTAGAGCACCACATCGGGCTTGATGAGGGCGCCGCAGTCCTCGCAGTGCGGCACGCCGGACGTGCCGAGGATCCATTCCGCCGAGTAGGTCCTGCCGCAGCGCGTGCAGATGTTGCGGTGCACCGAGCCGTGGAGCTCGAAGACCTTCTCCGACCCTGCCATCTGGTGCAGGCCGTCGATGTTCTGGGTGACGACGCCCGTGAGCTTGCCCTCGCGCTCGAGCTCGGCGAGCTTGAGGTGCGCCTGGTTGGGCTTCGCGTCGAGCGCGATCATGCGCGTGCGGTAGAACTCGTAGAACTCCTCGGTGTGGCGGTAGAAGAAGTCGTGGCCGAGCATCTCCTCGGGCGGGTAGGCGAACTTCTGGTGGTAGAGGCCGCCCGGCGAGCGGAAATCGGGGATGCCGCTGGCCGTGGAGACGCCGGCGCCGCCGAAGAACACCACGCTCCCCGCATCGTCGACGATCTGCTTGAGCTCTTTGGCAGCCTGGATGGAATCGGAGATTGTGCGGCCCATGGGGGCTCCTTCCCGCTAGGATTGTTGAGGTTACTGTAGCACCCCGACTGGATGGAAAAGGCCCTGCAACCATGCTGAGCACCGTGTCCGACCTCACCTGCAACGTGAACGACACCGCCCTCGTGTTCGAAGGCGGCGGATATCGCGCGAGCTATACGGCCGGCATGGCGAACGTCCTGCTCGAGCACGGCGTGTACTTCCCGCTGGTGTGCGGCATCAGCGCCGGCGCAAGCCACACGATCGACTACCTCAGCCGCGACAAGTGGCGCGTCAAGGCGGGCTTCACCCTGCTGCCCGACAACATGCCCAAGGCGGGCGGGCTGCGCAGCATGCTCCGCGGGCACGGCTACTTCAACGCCGACTACGACTACCGAGGCTGCATCGAGGACGGCTACATGCCCTTCGACTGGGAGACCTTCTCGGCCAACCCCGCCGACCTGCGCATCCAGTCGTTCGCGGCGGAGACCGGCGGGAGCGTGGTGTGGAGCAAGGCGGACATGCCCGACGTGTTCGCGATGATCGACCGCGTGCGGGCGAGCTCCACGCTGCCCGGCTTCATGCATCCCATCCAGATCGACGGGCTCACCATGTACGACGGAGGCCTCGGGCGCGGGGCGGGCATCCCGGTGCGCCTCGCCGAGGATGCGGGCTACGAGCGCATGGTCTTCGTGGCCACGCGGCCCGCGGGCTATATCAAGAAGGCTCCGACCGCTGCGGAGAAGGCCATGTACAAGGCGCTCTCGCATGGGAGCGAGGCGCTCTACGAGGCCATGGTGACGCGCAACGAGCGCTACAACGCCGAGCTCGAGCACGTGGCGGAGTTGGAGCGTGATGGGCGCGCGCTGGTGATCCGCCCCGACGTCATGCCCGTCACGAGCACCACCATCAAGCCCGCCGAGCTGCTCATCTCCTACGAGATGGGCTATGCGCAGGCGCAGCGCGACTGGCCGCGCGTCGAGGAGTACCTCTTCGGATAGGCCCGAGGTTCCCCGAGGCGGGCATCCGGAGGAACCGGCTTTCAGTATCTGGACAGAAGATTCCGGAGAATTGTCCGGAAACCCAAAGTCGGCTTTCGCGCTTGAGACCCGGCTTTGACATTCTGGACGGTTTCTGCCAGCGTTTTGTCCAGAACATCAAAGCCAGCCTCCCGGGAAGGATCGAAGCCATGTCCGATGTCCGCGAATTTCGCCTCGTCTCCTGGAACGTCAACGGTTTGCGCGCCGTCATGAAGAAAGACCCCAGCGTCGAGGGAATCATCCGCACGTTCGACGCCGACGTCTTCGCGCTGCAGGAAACCAAGATCTCCTTCGCGAACCTTGCGGAGGACGCGAAGGCGAAGGACCGCGTGGCGCTCGACCTGCCCGGCTACCACCAGACCTGGAACTGCGCCGAGAAGAAGGGCTACTCGGGCACCGCGGTCTTCTCGAAGGAGGAGCCGCTGCAGGTGATCCGCCAGATCGGCTGCGGGGTCGCCGACGACGAGGGCCGCGTCTGCGCGCTCGAGTTCGAGAAGTTCTGGTTCGTCGACGTCTACACCCCCAACGCGCAGGACGGGCTCAAGCGCATCGACGTGCGCCTGGAGTGGGACGAGGCGTATCGCGACTTCCTCTCCGGCCTCGCCCTCCAGAAACCCGTCATCACCTGCGGCGACTTCAACGTCGCCCACGAGGAGATCGACCTCAAGAACCCGGGACCCAACCGCGGCAACGCGGGCTTCTCGGATGAGGAGCGCGAGAGCTTCACCAAGCTCCTCGACGCGGGCTTCACCGACACCTTCCGCGCGCGCCACCCCGATCTCGCGGGTGCCTACAGCTGGTGGAGCTACCGCTTCAACGCGCGCGCCAACAACGCGGGCTGGCGCATCGACTACTTCCTGGTGAGCGACTCGATTGCCGACAAGGTCACGGCGGCGAGCATCTACGACGAGGTCTTCGGCAGCGACCACTGCCCCGTGGGACTCTCGATCGAGCTCTAACTTGCCGATTCTCCAAAAAGGGGTACTCCCCTTTTGGAGAAAGCTATAGCTTCGAGCGCTTGGAGACGCCTGCGGCGACGATCGCGTCGAGGAACGCCGCGCGCGAGCGCGTGACGATGAGCTCCTCGGGGAACCGCACCTCGTCGAGCAGGCTCGCGACCGACTGGAAATCGCCGACGGCATAGGAGATGTGCGCGTCGGTGGATGTGGCGATCTGGACGCCCAGCTCGGCGCAGCGCTCCGCGATGGCGCGGCAGCGCGCCGGGGTCCTGCCATAGTCGCCCGCCAGGCTATGCTCGTTGATCTCGATGCATTTTCCCAGCTCGCGGGCATGAAGCAGAATCTCGTCCACATCGATGTCGAGGCCCGTGCGCCCGATATGGCCGAGGATGAACACCTTGGGGTCGTCGAGCGCGCCAAGATAGGCCTGCGTCATCTGCGCCTGTGTGGCGCCCTGCGCGAAGGTCTTGTCGTGGACGCTCGCGATGACGTAGTCGCAGCCGCGGAAGACGAGGTCCTTCACCGTGACCGGCTCGGGACGCTTGCTGCCGCTGAAGTGGTTCTCGAACACGATGTCGTGCCCGAAGAGATGCCCCTCGAGGTCGACGATATCCGCCTCGGCCGAACGCGCCAGATAGACGCCGTCGACCTCGCGCGGCCACACGTCGAAGTTCTCGTAGTACTGGTAGTTGCGCGGATCGTCGACGGGATAGAGCATCTTGCTGAAGTGCTCGGCGGTGCCGAGCAGCTCGAGGCCGCGCGCAGCAGCCGCCCGCACGTTCTCCTCGAGCGTGGAATAGGCGTGGCGCGAGAAGAGCGTGTGGGTATGGGGATCGCAGAGCAGGTGCACGGTGGGAATCGCCTCTTATCGATAGCTTGCCGCGAGCGCCGCCCATGCGGGGGCGGAGCGCTCGATGGTGTCGCGGCTCACGCAGGTGCCGGCGCGCACCCAGCCGG
>CAMOLV010000021.1 GCA_946619045.1 uncultured Coriobacteriales bacterium
CCCTCGCCGCCATCGACGGCCGCGAGGAGAAGCTCTTCGGAGACTGCGCTCCGCTCGCACACGAGGCCTTCATGCGCGGCCTTGCGGGCAGCCGCGAGGATTACGTCGAATACATGACCGCGATCTGGGGGCGGATCGGCGCATAGGGGCGTGCGGGGGCCGCTTTAAGATCAATAGGCGATGAGCGGATCCCGTTTGAGCTCGAGCAGGAAGCCGAATGGGTCCGCCGTGTGCTGCGGGGCCATGTCGGCTATGCGGAGAAGCGCCGCATGCACCTCCGCGGCAACCTTGTCGACCGCTGCCTTCTGGGCTTCGTCCAGATACTCCGTGAGCCTTCCGCCCGCGAACCCATCTGCGGTCACGCCCAGGAAGCGCGCCGCCAGCCCGGCATCGTAGCCGCCCGTCGCGCAAAGAAGGCCCGCTACATCTGCGGTGACCTCGTCCCACACGGGAAGGACATCCTCGGGCATCGTGCGTCGGCACACCACGTGCGCGCACTCGTGGTTGAGGCGGATCTCGCGCGAGATGCGGATCCATTCGTCCTCGGCATACGGCGTCTCATCTGCAGGAATGTTGCTGTACGGGCCCTCCGAGATCACGACGAGTTCGGCGCGGAACGCTCCGGGCTGCTTGGCGAGGCGGGCGAGTTCCGCCGGCCAATCGTCGCCGCCCTCGGCGACATAGGCCGCATGCAGCGCCGCGATGGCTGCCCAATCCGCGATGCCGCGGTAGGTGATGGCGCCGACGGTCCGCGAGATCTCGACGGGTTGCGCCTTATGGCCGATGATCCGCAGGAACGTCTCGAAATCTGCGCGGTTCTCCAAGAACAGCACCTCGACCGTGCCGGCAGGGGTCTCGGCCTCGCGCAGCTCGTCGTCGGGCGTCGTCTTGAAGTGCGAGAGGTCCGCCCCCTCGGGGACGATGCCGCGGCCTGCGGCGAGCCTGTACCTGTCCAGGGCGTCGTCGGCGGGCGCAACGTAGAGCTGCGGGAATCTCCGCGCGAGCTCCGCGACGGCCTCCGAGCCTTTGACCGCGCGATATGACATCCTGCGCGCTCCTTCATCCTTGCCGAGACGATCATCCCCACCTATTCTGTACTAAATGCGGGTGTTTCCTGCACAACGACGGCGGAAGGCCTGGGAAGCGGATGGATATCGACGAGATCATGGCGGCGGACCCCGCAGCGGACGACCTGCTCGTGCTGGTCGATGCGCTGGATCGCGAACGCGGCACGGCAACCAAGGCGCGTGCGCACATAGACGGCCTGCTCCATCGGGCATTCTCGGTGGTGCTCGTCCGCGATGGCTCCGAAGGACCCGAGATCCTGCTCGCGAAGCGCTCGATGCTCAAATACCACTCGGGCGGGCTCTGGGCGAACTCGTGCTGCTCGCATCCCCGTGCTGGCGAGGAGCTGCTCGATGCGGCGTACCAGCGCGTGCATGAGGAGCTGGGATGCGAGGCGGAGGGACTCCGCGAGATAGGCTCGTTCGCCTATAGGGCAGTCTTCGACAACGGGCTCTGCGAGCATGAATACGACCATGTGCTGGTGGGGCGGGCGCTCGGCACCATCGATCCGGCGCCGGAGGAGGCCTCCGAGGTGCGCTGGATAGGCGCGGACGAACTGGCGAGCGAGCTCGCCGACAAGCCCGAGATATTCTCGGCCTGGGCTCCGATGGTTTTCTCGCTGGTACTTAAATCGCTATGAGAAAGGCCCCCGGAAGGGGGCCTGATCATGTATGGAGCGGGCAACGGGATTCGAACCCGCGGATACCAGCTTGGGAAGCTGGGGCCTTACCACTTGGCGATGCCCGCATGTGTGGAGATTCTATCACAACCCAACATGTCGCGCAGCCGACCGTTCCCTGTCGTTTTGGGCTCTCATCGCTCCGAAAGCGCAGGGTGCCCGATTGCCGCCTCCGAGGCCTGAAAGGTTCGCGGCAGCGTCCTGCACGTTCAAAGACAGCCGGCTGTCAGATGCCGCCTCTAGCATGTGCCGCACCAGTCGACCATTTGGAGGTGCGCGATGCGCGAAACGGCAGCAATCATGCCCGAACCGGTACCCAAGATCCCCGCGGGGCGGGACACAGGAGACGCCTCCTGGCCCCCTCCCCCGCGTGCCAGGATGATGGGAGGAGATGTGCCGCGCGGCGGCGAGCTCGTCGGAGTGGGCCATGCGGGCAGGCCGCCCGTGCTGCACCCGCTCCTGAGTCTGCTCATGGCGATGATGCTCCTGCTCGCAGGATCGCTTGCCATCAACAGAAGACCGGCGCATGCCGAGACCGTCATCACCTTCGCCAACGGCGGCACGGCGACGCTCAATGCGGACGGGTCGATCGACGGAAGCTGCGAGGTGCAGCGGAGCACGGACTTCGCCCTGTATCGCGACGGCGATCCCAACGACCCGGGCCCGAGCGTGCCCACGCCCTTCCATGTGACCATGCCCGACGGGCAGCATATCGTCGCATACTGCAAGGACGGCGAGAACTACGCCCCGCGCAACGGCAGCATCCCCTTCACGGCATACCCCAAGGGCTCAAGCTACGAGGTATGGGTGTGGGGCAACCGCGTCGAGGCGAACGCCGCCGAGATCGCGGCTTGGAATGCCGCGGGCAGGGGCCTCTTCTTCCCTCCGCAGCGGCTCTTCGCATCCTCATGGAACCCCTCGATCCAGGGCGACATAGCCCTTGCCAAGACGAGCTCCGATACGCTGCTCTCGTCCATCAGCTCCGCGTACAGCCTCGCGGGCGCCGTCTACGGCATCTACTCGGATGAGGGATGCACCGCCGAGGTGACGCGCGTCACGACCGACGCTTCGGGCCGCGCCCGAAGCGGAAAGCTCGACGCCGGCGCCTATTGGATCAAGGAGGTCTCGCCGAGCCCGGGCTTCGCGCTCGATGGGCGCATACACAGGCTCGACGTGTCCGCAGGCAAGACCGCCGACGTGAGCGTCACGGAGGAACCCCAGTACCAGCCCATCTCGCTGCTCCTCACGAAGGTCGATGCCCTCACGGGCAAGCCGTCCCCGCAGGGCAGCGCCTCGCTCGAAGGGGCGCGCTTCCTCGTGCGCTTCTTCGGCAACGCCGAGGGGGACATCTCGGGCAGCCCGGCGCGATCATGGATCTTCGCATCCGACGCGGCGGGGAAGGTCCTCATGGACAGCGCGCATCTGGAGTCGGGAGACGAGCTCTACACTGACGAGGAGGGCGGCGTCATGCTGCCCCTCGGCACCCTCGCGGTGCAGGAGATCTCCGCTCCCGCCGGATACTTCCTCGAAGGGCAGGCATCGATCGCGCAGGACCCCTACGATGCGCCCGTGCATGTGATCGCCATCCCCTCGAGCGGAACCGCCAGGCGCGTGGACGCCTTTCAGGCGCCGACCATCCCTGAGGAGGTCAAGCGCGCAGGGCTTTCCATCGATAAGGACGATGACCAGACCGTGCTGGCGCAGGGCGATGCGACCCTCGCCGGATTCGTGTTCGAGGTGATCAACCGCTCCGAGCACGAGGTGGTCGTCGACGGCGCGCGCTTCGACCCGGGCGATGTTGTCACGACGCTCGTCACCGATTCCGACGGATGCGCCTCCACGGAGCCGGATCTGCTCCCGCTGGGAACGTACGAGGTACGCGAGGCGACGCCCGGCGCGGGCTACCTCGACACATCCCTTCCCCAGACCATCGAGCTCACCGTGCCCGAGACCATCCATTGCGCGGGCGAGCACTATACCGACAGCGTCATCCGCGGCGGGGTGCGCGTCGGCAAGCTCGGAGCCGAGACATCCGACAGCATCGCGCAGGGCGGGGCAACGCTCGCCGGTGCGCGGTTCACGATCACCTCGCTCTGCGCATCCCCGGTGCTGGTCGACGGCGCCGTCTACCAGCCCGGAGCGATCGTCGCGACGCTCGTGACCGACGAGTCGGGGACGGCGGAGCTCGGTGCAGACGCTCTCCCCTACGGACGGTATCTCGTGCGCGAGGTCGAGGCGCCTGCGGGCTATCTGCCCAACGACGATTGGTCGCAGGAGTTCGCGATCTCGGAGGATGGCGAGGTCGTCGACCTCGCAGGATCGGAGTTCGCGGCGCCCGACCAAGTCAAGCGCGGCGGCTTCTCGTTCAACAAGGTCGACGAGGGCTCCATGGAGGAGATGCCGCTCGTCGCGTTCCTCGTCACAGCTCAGGACGATCCCGACGGCGACGGTGTCTTCGAGCAGCATGTCATCGTGACGGACGAGAACGGCGCCTTCGACTCCGAGCTCGCCCTCCACACCTACAGGACCAACGCGAACGATGCGGCGTACGATCCCGAGACGGGCTTGGTCGACGATGCGGCGCTCGACCCCGAAGCCGGCATTTGGTTCAGCGGCAGGACCGACAGGACGACTGACCCCGCCGACGGCAGAGGGGCGCTCCCGTACGGGTCCTACACGGTGCAGGAGCTGGCATGCGCGGGCAACGCGGACCATACGCTCGTGAGCTTCTCGCTGCATATCTCGCGCGACGGGCGCACCGTCGACCGCGGCACCGTCGACGACAAGCCCGCACCGCTGATCTTCACGGAGCTCTCGTCCGACGCGGGCAAGGTCGTCCCCGCCGCCGAGGGCCCGGTCGTGCTGACCGACCGCGTGCACTACGCCAACCTGGAGCCCGGCACCGCGTATATGTTCGCAGGCGAGCTCGTCGATGGTGGGACGGGCGAGCATCTCGGCATCGCCGCGTCCAAGGAGACCGTCGTCTACGCGCCCGCAGGGACGATCGAGCTGGAGTTCGCCGTCGATCCCTCCGTCATCGCAGCCCGGCGCATCGTCGCGTTCGAAGAGCTCTGGCTCGATGGCGCCTGCATCGCCGAGCACAAGGATCTCGAGGATGCGGGCCAGACGGTGACGGTGCCCTCGATCGGAACCACCCTCGCATCTGCCGAGGGCGGCAAGGTCGCGAGCTCCGCCCGGGAGACGGTCGCGCTGGTCGACACCGTCGCCTATGCCGGCCTCTGGCCCGGCGAGAGCTACCGCATCCAAGGCGAGCTCGTCGACGGCGAGACGGGCGAGCTGCTCGGCATCTCAGCAGCCGCGGGCTTTGCGGCGGATGCTCCCGACGGAACGGTCGAGGTACGCTTCGACGCACCGTCCGAGATCCTTGCCGGGAAGACCGTCGTCTGCTTCGAGACGCTCTATCGCGACGACCACGCCCTGGCCATACACGCTGATCTCGACGATGCAGGCCAGACCGTCATGGTCCCCGCCCTTGCAACCTCGTTGGCCTCGGAGGCGGGCGACAAGACCGTCGCCGATCCTTCGGGAACCATCGTCCTTATCGACACCGTATCGTATCGGGGGCTCGAGGCGGGAAGCGACTATGCGCTGGAAGGCGAGCTTGTCGACAAGGACACCCGGGAGGTGCTCACGCAGACGTCCGCTTCCTTCTGCCCCGAGGCGAGCGCAGGCGCAATCGAGATGGCATTCGAGCTCGATGCCGAATCGTGCAGGGGACGTCAGCTCGTCGCTTTCGAGAAGCTCGTCTCGGGGGATGCCGTTCTCGCCTCGCACGCAGACCCGAACGACGAGGGGCAGACGGTGCGCTTCGCGGAGATGCGCACCACGCTCGCAGGAGCAGGCGGCGAGACCGCGACGGTCATCGCCTCCTCCCCCACCATCCTCATCGACACCGTCTCCTTCCGCGGGCTCACGCCGGGACAGGAATACCTGGTCAAGGGCACGCTCATGGACAAGGCCACGGGTGAGCCTCTCGGAATCGACGCCGAGGCGACGTTCATCGCAGAGGCGCCGAGCGGCTCGGTCGACGTCGTCTTCGAGTGCGATGGCAGCGTGATCGCCGGCAAGGACGTCGTGGCGTTCGAGACGATGCTCCACGACGGCACCGAGCTCCTCGTGCATGCGGATCTCGAGGATGAGGACCAGACCATCGCGGTTCCGCGCATCAGGACGCGCCTCGTCGACTCGCCGAGCGGACGCAAGTCAGTCGAGAAGGGCTCCTTCGCGCTGGTCGATACCGTGCTGTACGAGGGTCTCGTCCCCGGCACGCGCTACATCGTGCGCGGGAGGCTCTTCGACAAGGCCACGGGCAAGCCCTTCCTCGATGCCAAGGGCAGGGAGGTGGTCGGCGAGGTCCTCTTCACCCCAGAAACGAGAAGCGGCACTGTCGACATCGCCTTCCGCGTCGATGCGACGCACATAGACGCCGCATGCAAGCTCGTCGCTTTCGAGAGCATGCAGGAGGAGGACGGTCCCGTCGTCGCGGTCCACGAGGACATCGACGATGCGGAGCAGACCGTCGAGGTGACCATCCCCGAGAGCCCCAAACCCTCGCGCGTGCCCAGGACGGGCGACGACAACGACCCGCTCTCCCTGAGGATCGCCGCGATAGCGGGCGGTGCCATAGCCGTCGTCTCGACACTCGTGAGCATCCGCACCGGGTCGGCAGGGCAGTCCGCCAAGTCGGTCCGCAGGCGCGGCACGAAGCGCAGATACCCCGACAGCCTCTAGACGAGAGGAGGCCGCCCATCCCGGGCGGCCTCCCTGCAGGTTCCGTATAGCGATGCGCTACGAACGGCGGATGAACTCCGTGACCATGTTCGCCACGAGCGCGATCTGGCCCGGGTCGACGTTCTCGGGAACATCGTCGGGGGTGCGCGAGAGCGCGGGGAGGCCGAGCTCGTTCACGCCCATGATCGTGGCAGCGCGCATCGAGTGCCTCATCGCGGGGGTCGCATCGGTGGTGGACCAGTCGTAGGGCACCTCGGAGATCTCGACGTTGAGGTCGTTGGCGACGCCCTTGAGCAGGCGGTTGATGCGGCGGTCGACACGGCGGGTGTTGCCGATGCCCTCGGAGGAGAGCACCGCGAGGTCGCCGGCGCCGATGCTGTCGAGGTTGATGACGAATGCGCCGCGGAGCTGCGGGCGGTGCTTGGCGATGAACGCCTTCATGCCCGCATGGTCGAGGCCGTTGGCACCGAGGGCGACGAACCAGAGGTCGTGGCAGAGCAGCTCGTCCAGCGGGTTGAGGGACACGACCGCCTCGAGCTCCTCATCGTCGGACGGCTCCTCGCCGCTGGCGCGAAGCTCCTCGCTTGCCGCGGCACCGCCCTTCCAATGGGGATCCTGCCTGCGGCGGCGCGAGAACTCCTCGTCCTGCGCCTCGAGCTCCTCCCAGGAACCGATCTCGCGACCGCCGGTCTGGGCGTCGTAATCGTCCTCGACGCCGAGGTAATCGGAGAGCGACTCCTCCTCGCGCTTCTTGCGGCCGAAGAGGCTGAAGCCCTTGCGCCTGGGCTTGGGCTCCTCAACCGGGGCCTCGTCGGCAGGCTCGTCCTCGAAGCCGGGAACGGGCACGTCGAGGCCGTCGGGTTCGGGCTCGTCGAAGGTGCCGAGCCTGTTCTGGATGTGCTGGGCGTTCTGCTCGTCGGCGAAGCTCAGACGGTCGGCGAGGGCGGAACGGACGGACCTGCGCTCGGGTGCGGGCGCGGCGAACGGATCCGCGGTCTCGGCGCTGGGATCGGGAAGGTCGAAGAGGGCTGCGCGGCGGGCGACGTCGGCAACCTGGGGGCGATAGTACGTGGTGGCATCCGGATCCTCCGCTGCGGGGGCGGCGTCCTGCTGCGCCTCTTCGACGACCCTGAAGGAGGGCTTGCGGATATCGGGCTCCTCGGGCAGGGGCAGCTCTCCCCTGCTGTTGAGGTCGGACGTCGCATCGGAGAGGATGCCCGTGGCCTGCTCGGAGAGGGGCACGTCGGCAAGCGGGGTCGCGGGGGCCGCAGGCTCGTCCACATACTCGATCTCGCAGCTCTCGGGCAGCACGCCGAGGGAGCGGAGGACCTCCTCACCATGGCGCACGGGCGCGGCGGCGAGCTCCTCCTCCTTGCGCTTCTCGGCGATGCGGCTGACGAGGCTCTCGCCGGAATCGGACGGGAAGACGGACTCGATCACGGCGAGCAGGGCAGCGACGGAGGACTTGTTGTCGTTTGCGCCGAGCGAGCAGCTGGAGAAGCGCTCGACGACGGAGCCGATGCCCACGAGCAGCGGCGGAATCGCCGCGAGGAGGCCGAGCACCCAGAACACGCGGCGCGCGGCCTCGGGGAGGAAGCCGAGGATCTGGATGAACGCGCTCACGCCCACGATGCAGACGCACCACGGGGTGTAGCGGCGCAGGATCGGGAGGTACTTCGCAACGCCCGAGCTATAGAGGAAGCTCTCGTGCGGCGCATCGTAGTGCGCGGCGATCACGATGGGGCGGTTGCCCTTGGCCACGAGCGGGCCGGATGCCTCGTGGAACGCGACCACGTTCTGGCTCCTGCCCATGGGGCCGAAGTTCTCGAAGATGTTGTTGCCCAGATGGTCGAGCACCAGCACGGCGACGCACGCGAGCGTGATGAGGCCGCCGATGATCGCGAGGACCATGCCGCCGAGGCCGGCGAGGAACACGCCGATGAACATGACGATGAGCAGGATGGCGAAGGGCAGGCGGGCCAGCGTGGGGGCATCGAACTCCTCGATGTCGGTCTGGATGCCGTGCTCCTTCATGAGCTCTGCGATCGTCTGTGCGGCGTTGAGCTCCTCCTGGCTGTTGGCCGGGGAGATCTCCACCTGGTCGGATAGATAATCGAAATAATCATGCGCGGTTGCCATGACAGGTACCCTTCGTCGATGAGCCAAATAGCGTACAGCCATAATCTGTAGGATTATACCGCTTTTGACCTGTACAATGTTTGCGCACAAACATTGCGCCATCGCCGGTTTCGGGCATCGGGGGAAGGGGGCGGCATGGGCGTTTCCCGACAGAAAGCGGGGCAGGCCGCATCGTCCGGAGAACGGCCGGAGTTCCGCCGCGCCCATCTCGCGACGCTCTTCCTCCAGGCGACGCGCCCGCTGAGCACCGCCGATATCGTCGATCAGGTCTACAACAACCCCGCCAACCTCGAGCTCGGCCGTGCGGAGCTCTCGCTCGACAGCGCGCGCAAGGCCCTCAAGCGCGATATCGACGCCCTCAAGGCGACGGGCATCGTCGTCGAGGCGGTCGGGAAGTCCGACGACGGCCAAAGCCTCTGGCAGGTCGACCGCGAGCTCTCATTTACGCAAGGTGTTGCCCTTTCTGAGGAGGACGCGATCTTCCTCGATATCGCATGCCTGCCGCTGCTCGACGATCCGGGCTTTCCCGAGCGCGACGAGCTCCGCCTCGCCCTCGCCAAGATCGACCGCGTCTTCGATGCCGCCGCCACCGACTCGCTCACGGCGAGCGCGCGGCGCGACTCCGACGTGCTCTCGACCGTCCGGGACGCCCTCCTGACGCGCACGGTCCTCGATATCGCCTATACCCCGCGGGACGGGAAGCTCCGCCAGCGGCGCGTGGCGCCCCTCGCCTTCTTCGACCTGCGCTCGGTGCTCTACGTCGTCTGCGCCATCGTCGGCGACGACGGGGAGCTCGTGCCCCAAAGCGAGCGCACGTTCCGCATCGACCGCATCTCCTCTGCGCGCAAAGCGGAGCGCCTCCATTACGACATGCCGGCGGGCTTCGATGTGAACGACTTCCGCAAGCTGCCCTTCCAGATCGGCGATGACGAGCTGAGCTGCTCGTTCCTCGTCCCCGACGACCTGGCAGGCGCGGTATCCGCAGCCTCGTACGGCAAGGGGACCCTCTCCCCCGCCGAGGGCGGCATGGTCTGGACCATCGATGCGGCGAGCGTCGATGATGCCGCCGCATGGGCGATCGCCTACGGCATCCGCCCGCTCGAACCCAAAGCGCTCGTCGATGCATGGCGCGCACGTCTGGAGGAGGTGCTCCATGGCTAAGGCCGGACGCCCCCTCAGCACCGAGCAGACCAGGTTGCTCGTCACCCTGATCGGCGTGCTCGCGAACCGCGGCGACGCCGTCGTGCTCTCATCCCTCATCGCGCGCTTGGGCATCTCCGAAGATGAGGCGCGCTCGATCATCGATACCCTGGTGAACCTCGGCGCCATCAGCCCGAGCTTCTCGATCGCCGAGCTCGAGGGGACCGAGGGCGTGTCGATCCCCAAGACGATGCACAGCCACGGCAAGTCGCTCAGGCTCACTCCCGGCGAGACCGTCGCCATCGACAGCGCGCTCAAGCGCCTCGGGATGTTCGACGACGACCCGCTGCGCACCTCGATCCTCGGCGCGCTCGCCTCCCCCGCCGTCGACGAGCAGGATTTCCGCCGCATGGCGCACCAGCTCGCCAACCCCGATGTCGCCCGCCGCGCCATGCAGTGCTCGCAGGCGCTGTTCTACGGGACCGGCCTGCGGTTCAGCTACCAGGGCAGCTCGGACGCCGAGCCGCGCCTGCGCCGGGTCTCGCCGTTCTCGCTCAAGGAGGACGAGGGCATCTGGTACCTGGAGGCGACCGATTCCGAGACCGGCCTGCACCGGAGCTTCCGCCTCGACCGCATGGACGGCATCGAGGAGGACTTCGACATCGAGCCCGCGGAGCCCGTCGAGGACCCCGAGCGCATGGTGGAGCTCGTCTTTTGCGATCCCAAGATGCTCGAGCTGCTCGAATGGCCCCGTCTCGAGGTGCTCGATTCCACCGATGGGCAGGGCGTTCGCGCGCGTATCCCCTACTACGGCGGTCCGTGGCTCGTACGGCGCCTCGCCGCATGCGGCGGCACCGTCAAGATAGCCGACGCGGACCTCGCCGAGGCCGTGCGCGCCTATGCAAGAGAGCAGCTGGGCTGAGCTAGCGGCGGTGCGATCGTCTCCACATCTCGATATAGCGCTTGATCGACGCGGTCTCGAGCACGCTGATGTTGCGTGACGGCAGCGAGTTGAGGAACACCCTGCCATAGTTCTTCGAGAGCAGGCGCGAGTCGGCCATCACCAGGATGCCGGCATCGGTCGCGGTGCGGATCAGGCGTCCTGCCGCCTGCTTGACCTCGAGAACCGCCTCGGGCAGCGAGTAATGCGCCCATGCGCGCTGATCGCGGCGGCCGCGCTCGCACGCAAGAGGATCGGTGGGGCTCGAGAAGGGCAGGCGCGGGATCACCACGCACCGCAGCGTATCGCCGGTGGCGTCGAAGCCCTCCCAGAACGCCTTGAGCGCGAAGAGCGAGAGCTCCTTCTCGGCCATGAAGCGCTCGCGCAGGCGGCGCGGCGAGGTGCCCTTCTCCTGCTGGATCAGCTCGAGGCCGGCGGCGGCGAGGCGCGGCTGGAGAAGGTCGTAGACGCGGCCCATCTCGCGGCGGTTGGTGAAGAGCGTGAGCACCGACCCGCCCATCGCGACGTGGATGTCGTAGAGGGCATCGGCGAGGCGCTCCGCGTATCCCGGCACGCCGGGAGCGGGCAGGTCGCGGCAGACGATGACCGACATCGCCTCGTCGAAGTCGAAGCTCGAGTCGAGCTGGCGCGCGCGATGCGATCCGGGGTCGAGCCTATCGAGGCCCACGGCGTGCTCGAAGTGCTCGAAGCTGTCGCCGATCGCCATGGTCGCCGAGGTGAAGATGACGCTGTGCATCTCGGAGAGCCACTTGGACGCGAGGTCGTCGCCCACATCGATCTTCTCGGCGACGAGGCTCTCCTGGCCGATGCGGCGCTTGGAGCGCGAGAGCTGCGCGGAATAGACGTACGTCTCGTCCTCGCCCAGGCAGATGAGCCTGAGCGCGGCATGCATATCGGAGAGGAACGCAGCGGCGTCCGCAAGGTTCGAGGCTTCCTGCTGATCGTAATCTGCAAGCATCTGCACGGCCTCGGACAGCGTGCGCGACGCCTCGTCGAGGCGCTCGATGCCCGTCTCCCCCGCCTCGAGCAGCGCCGCCCACTCGGGGGTCTGGCGCACCGAATCGTCGATCCACAGGGTGACGGTGTCGTAGTCGCCCTGGTTGCGGGCCACGTTGCCCAGATCGTGGAGCACGATGAAGAAGTCGCCCATCGCCACGGATGCGCGCGAGACGGCAGCCGCGGACTGGGCGAGCAGGCGCAGGATCGGGTTGGCCGCCTCGAGCCTGTTGACGTGCGCCATCGCCGTGTGGATGGCGCCCGTGGAAAGACCTCCGAGCAGCTCGAACGCGTTGCGCGAGTCCTGGCCCGAGACCTCGCACGCCCACTGGCGACGCGCTTCGGATTCGAATCCATGGGCCTCGTCGACCACCCAGTGGCGGATCGGCGGGAGGATGCGCCCGTCTGCCTCGACGTTGCGCAGCAAAAGCGAGTGGTTGGTGACCACCACGTCACCGGACGCAGCGCGGCGGCGCGCGCCATGCACGAAGCAGGTGTGCGGATAGAAGGGGCAG